>JACMPG010000160.1 GCA_014377625.1 Spirosoma sp. | reverse complement strand
GATTGACTACCTGATTTCGTTTGTGTCCCGGTATTTCATGCTGCAACAGGGCGACGTCATCTTCACCGGTACGCCCAAAGGTGTTGGCCCCGTGAAAATTGGCGATACGCTCACGGCCTATCTGGAAGACCGGAAGATGCTTCAGATTGCCGTGAAGTGAGTTTTTTTGTCATCCCGACCGGTCCGCCGATGCGGGAGGAGGGATCGCACCAACTTTCAACACATAGCCGGAGATAACTTGAGATCCCTCCTCCCGCATCAGCGGACCGGTCGGGATGACAAAAAACCAGCTCATTTATTTTTATTCATTGATTCGAAAAACCATAAAAGTTGGCGTAGTCAGTCTGCTTGCCGTTACTGCGGCACTCGCCCAAACGACGTCTTCTGAAGCAACCAAAACACCCGCCGGCTCTCTTAAATCCGGCGAGGTATTACCCAATACCGTACAGACCGGCTATTTTCTGTTCCCCATTCAGCCGGGGCAGCAAAATTCACTCTCGGGCGGCATGGGCGATTTGCGGGGTAACCACTTCCACGCGGGGCTGGACATTCGCACGGGCGGTCGAGAAGGGCTTCCGGTTCATGCCGCTGCCGATGGGTACGTTTCACGCATTGCGGTGTTTACGGGCGGCTACGGCAACGTACTGTTTGTGAAGCACCCGAATGGCATGACCACCGTATACGGCCATTTGCACAATTTGAACGACACGCTCGGCACGTATCTGAAAGCACAGCAGTACGCCCGCAAAACGTTCGAGATTGACCTGCGGCCCGCGCCAAACCAATTTCCGGTACGGAAAGGCGACGTTATGGCGGCATCGGGCAACACGGGTGGATCGGGCGGACCGCACCTGCACTTCGAAATCCGCGACGCCAGGGACAATATTATCAACCCGCTACTGTACAATTTTTCGGAAATTCGCGATGACGTACCGCCCTATTTTGAGCGAATTGCGCTGAAGACTATGACGCCGACCTCACGCATCAACGGTGAGTATCAACGGGTCAGCTACACGCCCGTGCGTCGGCCCGATGGTACGTATATAATTACCAAACCCATTACGGCATCGGGTCTGATTGGTGTTGAAGTGCTGGCCCATGACAAAACCAGCGGGTCGCCCTATAAAAACGGCATCAGCTGCCTGGAAATCCGGCTCGACGGGCGCGAGGTCTTTTCATATAACATGAGCAGCTACCCGCATGAGCAGTCGCGTTACATGAACGTCCACGAAAACTACGAAGTCGAGCAGGTCAGCGGTCAGCGCTACCACCGGGGCTACGTTGCCGATGGTAATATTCTGAATCTCTACACAATAGCCACCAACGCACAATACCGGGGGCGTTTACCCCTGCTGAACGGGCAACCCCACGAAGTTAAAATAACGATCTACGACGTGGCCAACCACGCCACACATCTGACCTTTACCATCCAGCCAGAATCTCAGACAAACCACCCCGACATTTTAGACTCGACCCGGGTCGATAACGACGAGCGCGAAGCCGCACCGGGCGAAGTGCAAACCGGAAATACACCTATTCCCGGCTCACCGGTCGCCACGATAACAACTGACGAAAATGTGCTGAAGTTGGCCGTTCAGAACGTATCGCTCACAAACTCGCCAATGGCTAAACTCATGGCGGGCCGTACTGTTACGGAGCAATCTGTCAGCTACATACAGGGTAATGCGGCCGTTTATATCATAGATTTGCGGCAGTCAATGCCCGATCAAATACAAATTGGTGGCAGTTCAATCAGGACTAACTTCGTAAGGCGAATTGTGCCGGGCCATGCCGAAACAGTGCTGGCCGGTGCCATCCGGCTGGATTTTGGCCCCAAAACGCTGTTCGATACCTTACACTTAGCTGTTCGGCCATTGCCGGGCGGTGGCCTGGAAATAAATCAGTCGATCATTCCGATCAATGAAGCCATGACGGTACAGTACGCACCTAATTACCCCATTGCCATCGACACGGCCCGCACCAAAGCGTACTGGACGAGTGGCCCGCGCGAGAGCTATCTGGGTGGTGTCTGGCGCAACGGACGCATTGAATTCAAAACCCGGCAGTTGGGGCAGTTTAAGCTCCTGACCGACGCCCTGCCGCCCACGGTGCAGATTCTGAGCGCAACGCCGAAAGGGATTACGGCCAAAATCCGGGATGATCTGTCGGGTATTGCCGAGTTCCGGGCGTTGGTAAACGGCGAGTGGGTGCTGATGCAGTACGACTACAAACGCGCGCTGCTCTGGTCCGACAAACCCGACCCCGATACACCTTTTAAGACGGGTTCGGAGGTGATTATGCAGGTGAAAGATAACGTCGGCAATATCGGCTCCGACAGCACGACCATCGAAGAGCCACGCGCTCCGGTTCGGCGGAAAGCCACCCCGGCAAAACGACGAAGACGATAATTACATCCAAACCTAAAAGGTCTTTTAGAGACCTTTTAGGTTTAAAATAGCGAACTATGACCCTGAACATTGGCGATCCCGCCCCCGACTTTACCAGCACGGACCAGACCGGCAACCCCATTAACTTGTCGGACTACCGGGGCAAAAAGGTAGTGCTGTACTTTTATCCGAAAGACGATACATCGGGCTGTACGGCGCAGGCGTGTAGCCTGCGCGACAACTACACCGACCTCCGCGCGGCTGGTTACGAGGTGCTGGGCGTGAGCGTCGATAACCAAAACTCCCACCAGAAGTTTATCAATAAGTATGAACTGCCGTTCACGCTCGTGGCCGATACCGATAAGAGCGTAGTGGAAGCGTACGGCGTCTGGCAGGAGAAGTCGATGTATGGCCGTAAATACATGGGTACGGCCCGCACCACCTTTTTAATTGACGAAAGCGGTATTATTACCGGCATTATCGGTAAGGTCGATACTAAAAAACACGCTGAACAGATTTTAACGTAGAGACGCAACCCTTTGCGTCTCACCCGCGTCAGCAAAAAGACGTGCCATTGAAATACCATCCGGTCAGCAGACGCAAAGGGTTGCGTCTCTACACAAAACTAAATTTATGGAACAGGAAAAAATCAAAAACCTCGAAAGCATTGCTACTGCCGTTCGGCGTGATATTCTGCGTATGGTGGCCGCCGTCAACTCCGGCCACCCCGGTGGCTCGCTGGGATGCACTGACTTATTTGTTGCGCTCTATTTTGAGATTATGGACCTCAGGAAAGACGAAGACGGCAACCCTGTCTTTGACATGAACGGTACCGACGAGGACCTTTTCTTTTTGTCGAATGGGCACATCTCACCGGTCTGGTACTCGGTGCTGGCACGGTCGGGCTATTTCCCGCTCGAGGAACTGGCCACGTTTCGCAAGCTCAACAGCCGGTTGCAGGGCCACCCCGCCACCGCCGAACATATTCCGGGCGTCCGTATTGCATCGGGTTCGCTGGGTCAGGGGCTGTCCGTAGCGGCTGGCGCGGCCTACGCCAAAAAACTCAATGGCGACACCAAACACGTCTATGTCCTGATGGGCGACGGTGAGCAGCAGGAAGGACAGGTTTGGGAAGGTGCTCAGTTTGCACCCAACAAAAAACTCGGCAACCTGACCGCCATCATCGACCGTAATCACGCTCAGATCGACGGCACCACCGACAACGTGAACAACAACCGGGACCTGGGCGAAAAGTACCGCGCGTTCGGCTGGTTTGTGGAAGAAATGGAAGGCAACGACATGGCCGACGTAATTCGGACCCTGAAGAAAGCACAGGAAAACCCCGACGTACCTACCATGATTCTGATGCACACCGAAATGGGTTTTGGCGTCGATTACATGGTGGGTAACTACAAATGGCACGGCACGGCCCCCAACCCCGATCAACTTAAGCAGGCCCTGAACGAACTACCCCTGACCGTCGGCTATTCAGATTATTGATTCCCGAATGAAAATCGAACGCCTGATCATTGAAAATTTCAAGTCCATCGAACGGATTGAGCTGATTAAGCCCAATCCGTTCACGGTCTTTGTCGGTCCCAACGGGTCAGGCAAATCGAATATTTTCGAGGGGTTGGAGTTTTTCAATCTTACAGACCGAGTACCAAACGCGATTAGTTTATTCGGTGGAAAAGGTGCTGTTCAGAGAAGGCAAATACCTTTGGCTGATTTGCGAGTAGAGGTTCAAACAGATATTCTCGTTAGAGAGGTTATTGGCGATGTCGTGACCAAATCAAATGAGCTTCAAAACGTTACTAAGAAGGCATTTACGGACAACTATCACCAGTTAATAGCAAACTTCAGTCGACTCTTTGTTAAAAATGACTCATTGATCAAGCTTCTTTTTAATGACGACCAGCGTCTTTCGCTTTCGGCAAATAATTTGGAGAAGGTGTTAAAGCGGGTGTTATCGAATGAAGCATTGAAAGATGAACTATTCGAGTGGCTTGAGTTGTTCGTACCCAGTTTTAAAGCTGTTGAGGTCGATGACCGAGATGAGTTACATTGGTTCGAGGAGTCTTCATCTGAGTACTTTACCAAAGACCTAATTTCGGACGGAACGTATAACATTCTTGCGCTATTGGCTGCCGTCTATCAGAGTGAAAAGCCTCAATTTCTTTGTATCGAAGAACCGGAGAATGGATTGCATCCCGAAGTGATTATGACATTGGTCGATTTCTTTCGGCAACAGTGCGAGGAGAAAGGGCATTACATCTGGCTCAATACGCATTCTGAGTCAGTCGTGAAGAAACTTACCACAGACGAAATTGTCTTAGTC
>JACMPG010000159.1 GCA_014377625.1 Spirosoma sp. | reverse complement strand
CTGGTTTTGTTTGAGCGTCAAGTAATCCATTGAGCAAAGTTAGGGCTTGCAGCCTTCGCGTCATCTTAATCAATCAATCCGAATAATCTTTAATATATTTTAACAAATTTATGCACCGATAGACTGGCATAGTTTGTAACTATCTGAAAAATACAAGCAACCGTCAGTAGTATTTTCGGGCCATGCACCGCGCATGTATTGATTCCGCCCTTTTAGTCGAATTCTGGTATACTCTCTTTTAACCTCCTGTATCATGAACCAGTCCACGAGTACTACGCACCTGCATTTTGATTTGAGTTTTGTGCCAGCGAATGTCCCGGCCCAACTCCACGTCGGCTCCAAACGGATGCCCCTGATTAAGCATACGTCCGACAGTCTGCAACGGCACCGGGCGTTGAACACGGCCCTGCGTCTGATCCCCGACGAGTGCGTTACACATTACGTTGAGGATGTACCTCTGCCCACCCACGTCGTACAACTACTGCTGGTGACCACCCCGGCTACCACGCCGGAAGCCACCCTCGACACGCTCCTGCTGTCGATGGTACACATTCCCCGGACCTCGCGCGAGAAAACGCTTCAGCGACGCCTGGCCGAAACGCACCGCCACTGCGAACGGCCCCATCCGAAACTGGCGATGTACGGTGTGGAAGCAACCGCCACCAGCGATCCCGCCCCGATCATTGACGTGCATGATTTCAAAACGGCGATGGACGCGGCCATTTCCATTATTTTCCACCACGTAGAACTCGTCAACATTGGCGGAGACACGGCTGCCACGGTATCCAGCCTGATCGAATACGCGAACGGGGTCAGCGATCTGGCCATGCAAATTCTGCAACAGGCGCAGGCTAACCAGCAAAACCCCAACAGCCAGAACTGGGCGTTTGAGACTCCGTATCTGGACACGAATCTGAAACCAACCACGACCATGTTTTACAACTGGTCGGACACCACGAAAGAATGGATGACAGGGCCACTGCTGGACAGCATCAAACAGGCCAAAAACGATTCCTCGCTCCAGTCCACGGCCACCAATGCCGGGGTTTACACCGTGCAAAAGGGCACTACCGTTGTGAACACGCCCCAATCGTCGGCGCAGGAGCGGGCCAAATTGGTACGTGACGACAGTGATTACTGGACCGTGAATGACCTGACGCCCCACCACGGCTTTGAGCAGAGCGGCAGTCTGAGTTTCTCGAATGGTCAGTTCTCCCTCTCGTTTCTTAATAATTGGCTGCGCTGGCTATCGGGGTACGTCGAGTTCTACGGGCCCGATGGGAACCCCGTAAAGCCAGCCAACTGGCAGTCGATGGTGCCGGGCGGGCTGGCCGGTGTTTACGATACCGATACGCAGAAGTATGTGACGATTTTTTCGTCGGTGAACACCATTCTGGCGATTCCCGTCGGTAACACGCCAACAGCTTATGCCTTCCCCTGGCCGTCAAACGCGAGTTCGGTGCGGCTGCTGGCCGGTGGCATTGGCCGAACGGGGGGCGTTCAGGGGCAGGACGGCACCTACATTGGTAGCTGGCAGGGGCACGTCTGTACGCCCGGCGCGATCATGACGGGTATTTTTAATTTTAGTCTGCCCACCATCTGCATGGTGGCCGGGGCAGCCGTGTCGCTTGGCCCGCTCAATAAGCTGGCACAAAACATTATTCCGTTTATTCTCGACATAGCCTCTGCCATTGTGAGCGGCCCGGTGTCGAGTGCGATTCAGGGGGGTAACACCACCACCGTGATGGTGGCCTTTGCCGACTTGATTCCCAAGTTGTTGATCGACTGCGTGCAACTGGCGGCCTGGCTATCGGCTGAAATTGCCGAAGGGGCTGCCGAGGAGGCCACCCCGGTTGTGGGCTGGATTGCATTGGCCATCTCGGTCGCGTCGGACGTGGCTCTGCTGGTCGAAACGTCGGTGGAGGTGGCCTGCTCACCCGCTACGTTCGAGATCGTGGCTTCGCGGGCTATCGATGCTCAGTGGACCATATTGCCCGATGTGAATCACCAGAATACGTGGCCGTTAGAAGCTACGCACTACGAAGTACTGGCCACCTACAAAGATGGCACCTCCCGCTCAACGACGGGTACTCTGGACGCATCGCCCCAAACGGGCCCTATTACGGTGTATTTCAACAAACAGAATCAAAATCGCCTGCCCGCCGGGGGAGACGTGCAGTTCACGGCGAAGTTTTTCTCCAATACGGGCTGGCTGGCGGGGGCTGCTACCACGGCATTTATCAGTGCCGACGTAGTGGGCAACCTGCTGACAGTGCCGCAGATGGCGATTACCCAAAATCAGGTTCCGCTGACGGCGAGTACCGTTTATCAGTTCGACCAGAAGCTGGTATATGATGCGGCTACGAATGCACACGCCTGGTCGAAGGCGGGGGGTGCGCCAACGGCTACGGTGAAAGACCTGAGCAGCAGCAACCTGGGAAACAATCTGGCGCAGTTGGTCAATATTACCGTTGGGCAGGCAACCAGCGAACTGGGCTACACCTGGCAGGCATCAGGGCAAAACATCCCGCTGGAGGGCAGCGGCCCCGGTACCAACAGCGGGCAGATGTTTACCTTCCAGGGTATCGACGTTCGCACGAATCCGGACGACGCCCTCCAGTTCGTACCGGCTGGCTTTCCGGCCAAACCCCTGCTGCTCTTCGCACGGAACGGAACCCCCGGTAGTACGGGCAGCAATTTTTACGTAGATCCCCGCAACGGCCTTTATCACCTGCGGCAGGTTATACTGAACGGCAGCACCTCGCCGTTCGACCTGGCGACGGGGCAAAGCTGGGGCCGCTTCAACGAGCAGATCGACGCGGCTGTGGTGCACCCGGCGGGCTTCGTGGTGGGCGTAAACACGGCCAACAGCAAACTCGAAGTGCTGAAACTGGGGGTTGCATCAGTGGCCGATGCCGACGCGCCGTTCGCCAATCTCTTTGCGGGCTACGGCACCCGGCCCGGCCTGCTGCACATTCCGGTGGGCATTGCCGCCACCCCCAATACGGGCGTGGTGGTGCTGGAAGCCGCCGACTCGAACCTGACCGGGGCCGAAGCCCAGCTGCAGTCGCTGGATTTGCTGGGCAACCCGGCACCCATTTTTGCGGGCGGCACAACGTCCATTGCCCCCCTCAAGGCTGAGTCGGTACCGGTAACGCTGCTCGACGTCGCCGTTGAGTCGAAGGGGTTTATCTACGTCCTGAAATACCTCGGCGACGGGTCTGACGTGAACGACTACCGGCTCGATCTCTACAGCCCGGATGGTTCTTGGCTCTCGCAGACGGCGGGTATTTCGTCGGCGAAGATGGACGTCGACCTCTGGAGGACGCTGTACACCCTCAATTTCGAGACGATGGCCAAACCCGGCGGGGGGCGCACGGAGCCGTCGGTAAGCATCTGGCTCCCCTCCACGCCTTCGGTGGCCTGACCAATCGCATTTTTCACCCTTAACTTCTTCCTCCAAATGGCTTCTTTACAGGGAATTACGCTCGCCATTTCGTCGAGTGGCATCCAATACTTCGCTAATGTGCTGCTGGCCAGTAACATTGCCACAGCACTGCAGAACCTCAGCCCGCCCAGCAAAAGCATCCCGATAGGCAATATCATACTCAGTTCGGGGAAATACTCGAGTACCTGGGCTGAAAACGTGCAGGTGTCGCTCTCCAATGGGAAACTGCTCGGTTTCAGTCCTACGTTCCAGACGCTCTCGCAGGGCAGCAACGGGCAGTTTACGATGGTGTTGCAGGCCAGTAAATTCAGTGCTGCCTACAACTGGAACGAGACCTACCAGTATCAGATTTGCGGCATACTGGGTTGCCGTGACTCTGGTCCGCCTACCAATAACAACTACAATTATTCGGTGGGTATCGGCTCCATGACCATTACGGTTGTGTTCCAGTTTGCCTACACCAACAATGCCTGGTCGTTTACCCTGGTCAGTGCCACGCCCGATGCCACCAGCCTGTCGCCCAATGTGCCGTCGGGCAGCGTCGTCAACGATGAGCAGGTGTCGGGCTGCTTCACCACTACGTTCAGCGATGCAACGAAGCAGGCCGTACAGTCCATCGACTTCAGCGGTCCCATCAATTCGCTGCTCGGCCCGTTGTTCGGGCGTATTCCATCCACCGGCCAATTGACGTCGGATATTACCTTCAACTTTCCAATGGGTCCTGCCGGGCTGACGTTTCCCGGCGACAGCGGCATCGTGACGGGCGTGACCGGCGACACCAGCTATAAGGGCGCCGAATACCCCGGTACCAACCCGCCCACGCTGTCCGTGCCACCCGTACCCACCAATAGTCACCTGAACTACTATGCCTCGGACTACACCTTCAATTCGTTGTTCTGGGCCTTTTTTCAGGCGGGGTCTCTGGTTACTACGGCCACGGCGGGTAACATTCCCGATCCGGCGGCCCTCAACACCAGCAACTACAACAACACCCCGCTTCAGGCCCTGTACACCGCCTACCCCAACGTGCCGATGACGGCCAGCCTGAAAGCACTGGCCGCCCCAACCGTGATGTTCACCTCCGTTTATGACCTGACGCCCACGAACATCACGGCGTTGGTCAATCAGCTACCCCCCGCCGTGTACACGCAACTGGCCGGGGCCGAGGGCGTGTATATGAACGAAGCCAGCTTTTTTGCCAGTCTGACCAACGCCCTCGGTGTCAGCGATGCCGGCCTGTACAAAAGCGTCATCGAGGCCGTTGCGCTGGTAGTTGGTGCCGTAGTGACGCATACCAATCAGGTGGTGCTGAACGTGGTGTCTAACGGGCAGACGATTCCGGTCATTACGTTTGACCTGACCGAAACCGACGTACTCCAGGCGTTCAAACTGGGTATCACCGGCACGACCCAAACGCTGCAGTTTGCCTTTCAGATTGTTCCCGCACTGACCAAGACGACCTTCGTCAGTTCAACCCTTCAGGGCGTCAACGGGGGTGATTTTGCCTTCATCTGGAACTGGGTATTGCAGAGCGTATATGCTACGGTGGTAGCGAAGATGGGCCAGGCCGGCGTGGCACTCCCGCGTATCCCGGGCTTTAGTTTTCTGTTCGATCAGGCCACGATAACCCTCGAAACCGGTTACGCCAGCGTCCTGACCGATGTGCAGCACGTTACCGACCCAGGAGTGATGTACCTGATGTCGAAACGGTTGATTCAGTTAGGGGATGCCGTTGTACTACCCGGTACGCGCCGACGTATGCCGGCCGCGTATTGATGATTTGTTTTCCTACCCTTTGTTCGTCCGCCCATGCAGTTTAACGGTAAATACACGTTTTTATCCACCAATTCGGTAGGGCCGCAGCTTTACCTCACCTCGTCGAGCAGTAGTGGAATGACGTACCCAACGGTGTCGGCGGTTCAGGCAACGGAAATTGAGCGATGGATCACGTACCTGAACAACGACGGATCGCTCACGATTCAGATGGGCGACAACTACCTGCTGAGTGCTGAGGAAAGCGTGGGCTGGGTAACGGGAACCACCGACCAGGCAAAAGCCTACCCGTTTCGGTTAGTGGTGCAGCCGGGGGGCGAGTTGCTGTCGCTGGAGATTTACATAACCGACACCAGTCAGTGGCAACCTGTCCGGTACGGCTTCAGCAACACGGTACCGACCTACCTGGTTTTCCCGATTGCCGGGGGAAATACGCCCAATGGAACGTCGTATACGACCTTTACGCCGATCCTGATAACGCCGTCGCTGGCGACCATTCAGCAATCGAAAAACGCGAAAGGATTTGATTTTCAGAACGTTGATCTGACCGGGGCCGACCTCAGCCAGGTTGATTGCACCGGGGCCGATTTCACGAACGCCATTCTCGACGGCGTCAATTTCAGCGGGGCTACGCTGGCTGACGCCCGGTTTATTGGGGCTTCCTTCAACCAGACAAATCTGAGCGGAGCCATTCTGGACGGGGCCAACTTCAGTGGGGTCAACCTGAGTACTGCCCAGTGGGGCCAGGCAATCAGTGCGCAACGTACCAGTTTTGTGGGCAGTACGGTGGTAGGCTGCCGCATCGGGTCGGGTAGTCCGGGGGTAAACGCCAACTTCGATCAGGCCGATTTTACCGGGGCTGTTTTCACCGGCTCCGACCTCAGTTATGCCGTACTGACCGATACCACCCTGATCGACGCCGTATTCGTGGGGGCTATTTTGCAGGGTGTCAATTTCAGTCAGGCCCAGCTCGGCGGTCTCTCCAAAACGGCGGCTGCCGACCTGAGTTACGCCTATCTGCCGAACGTCAATTTCACCAAAGCCAACCTCTTCGGGGTTAGTTTCGCCTTTGCCTCGCTTTTTGGGGCCAGCTCCTCCCTGAGTAATGCCGCCACGCTCGAGCAGACCGACTTCTCGAATGCCTATCTGGAGGGCATAAACCTGGCTGGGGCGTCGTTGCAGGGAGCTAAATTCAATCATGCCTGCCTGGTAAATGTAAATTTCACGACGGCTAACCTGTCGCCAACGCTCGACGGCAGCACCATCACTTCGCTGGTAGATGCCTGTTTGCAGGGGTCAATCTTCTCCCAGGCTAACCTAAGTAATGTCGATCTGACAAACGCCACCGTAGCACCGGTGCGGGGTCATCTTAACGTACGTTATTGTAATCAGCATAGTGGGCCGTTTCCACCCCCGCCAGATGTTGAACCCCTGAACTATTCGCCCACCGTTGGGCTGGATCTGACCTCCATGTCGGCACGCACCATTTGCCCCAATGGACTGACGGTAGCGGCCAACCAGCAGTTGGGCCATTCGCTCCAGCAGATGCTGTCCGTAACCAGTCCCGCCACGCAATGGGTGCCCGTCAGTTGCTACCTGCCGGGCCAGACAACGTACCAGCCACTACCGAAATCTGCGCCAGACGTAGTGATGGCAACGGCAAACGTGGCGTTGCGAGTCTGCTCGCTGCGTCACTTCCGAAACCTGCGCCGACTGGCCGACGATCCGGCTACGCAGCAATACCTGTTTGGGGGCCGAACCCTGACGGACCAGGATATCAGGGGGCTCATTCACTATTATCGGCTCCGGCACCAGCAGACAGGATACTCAACCTGGCCCGCCTACCGCCTTGCCGACGGCGCGTTCATCGGTGTTTGTGGTCTGACTCAGAATCAGGAACTGGATGGTGTAGAAATCAGCGTGGCCATAGTCCCCGAATTCAGGGGGAACCCTTTGGTGAAAGAGCTGTACCGGGCGGTACTGCATTACGGCTTTGCCCGATTAGAGTTGCCCGTCATATACGCGCCGATCAGCCCCAATAATTTAGCCGCCAACGCCTTCGCGGTTGCAATGGGCTATCGCCTGCTTCAGAAAGGAAACGTAGATGCCTTGGAAGAACACAACCTCTACGCCATTACGGCTGATGAGGCACAACAGGCTGTTAGCAAGCAATTTTCATGGCTACGGTAAAATACCATCGACGATTCCGCTTCCATCAATGTCCACAAAAACGTCGGTACATTTAGATCATTTTTCGGGAACAGAGCGGACTCCCAGTTCGCACCTATACCCAACGGGAAATGCGTTTCGGCCCCACATCCTGTTGCTATGGTGTTTCTCAAATCCTGGTTCAAACAGCTTCTAAGCGCAATTTTCTGCCCAGTCACTTGTAAAACCCCTTATGGAATTGATATAGGTGATGGTTGAGCGGGTAGATTTTCAGTTTTTAAGGTGTCGTGCTTGACTAATCACCAGCGTACCGGCTCCCAGCTGCGCCCAAAATGGGGGGCAGCTGGGAGCCGGGTGGTGAGAATAATACAGCTTCCTTCATAAGCTGACTGGCGTTTCACGGCGCTTTCTGCCACAGTAGGTCACGCGTTAACAGATATGTTTGGCGATCTTCCGGTTCGAGGCAGGCCAGCTGCACCCATCCGTTCCCAAACAGTTTTTGCAACACCGGCTGGGTTAGAATAATGGAATCCAGCAACGTGCGGGGGGCATAGACTACGGTCATTAACCGTTGGGGTTGATGATAGGCAAGCCGGTCACTGGCATACACGGATTGCAAGGGTAGGCCGGTCATCAGGTCGCTTGAATTCCCTTGCATGACGCCGATTTTACCGGTGATATTCTGCGTTATTTTGCTGCCACTACCAAAAGCTACATTATCCAGTGTGGAAAACAGGTATTGCGTATTGATCCACTGGGCTACCACCATAGGCGCCGTGAGAATCGTGGTGAGTGATGTACCCGTTGGATCCTGGGTATAGTCGTAGGAGTGCAGAAAAGAGCGCCCTTTCAGATTCAGGGCCGCAGTCAGGTCACGCGGGCCGACAATAAAGGCCGCATTACGGGCAAGTCCCCACTCCGGACGGACCTGGGCCCAGTCCTGCGACCGTAGCCGGGTTTGCGTTCCTCCATCACTACGGCCAGCGGATTTCTGCATTTGTTTAAGCCGCTCGACGCTGTTGGCCTGCCGCGCTTTTGCCAGATTCCGGGTCAACTTCTGACACGCTTCGGATGAGGCATTGCCATAGAGCGTAACGTCATCTGTGGTTGTATTGTGCTCAGCAGCAATAAACTGAGTGGTGTCAGGTATCAGAATTCCCTTTTGGAGAAGATACGCTCTGACCTCACTCGTATTGAGAATTCCCGCCAGAATACGGGCGTTGGAGGCTCCATGCCGTCCCCCACAGGCTCCGCAGTCAAGTGCCGTAGCATAGGCATTGTTCTGGGTGGCACTACCATGTCCACACAATACGACCAGCGGGGCAACATGGTGGGTAAGTCCCATTAGCCGCAATGCCCCTTCGGCAAATGCACATTGGTCTGCCAGCGGAAGCGTATCCAGTGATGACACTACCGCCGTCGTTTTTCGAATCGAATGGCTAACGTTGCTCCTGAGCCCTGACGCAATGCCGGGTGCCAGGCTGCGTAATCCCATCCATATACCACTGGCTACCCCCAGCGTCTCTACCAGCGCAAAGGGTGTAGTGAAGGTATATTTCATGGATTGATAGAGCTGCTTGAGTTTAGTCAGACGAACGTAACCCGTGCGATCATTCTCCCTTTCGGCCTGACTACCGCAAGGCGATTCGTAGACCGTATGTTTGGGGGAGAGTAGCACCGGACAGGAGGCATATGACTCACCCGTTACGGTATCGGTGATCTGAACAGGGATACCAAAGAAGCCCGCAAAACCCAGCGTCTGGTAATCACCTGTAGTTTCCACTGCCCGGCGAAATGACTCCGAACGGACATCGATACAGAATACAAGCTGTGCTTCGGGTGTACGTGGTTCTTCCAGCGGCTGGGCGGCTAGTTGCTGCAGTAGTGGCAAACGGTAGCTGCTTTCGGCTTGCTGGATTTGGTCCAGTGCGTTTGGTTCTGACTGTGCCTGTTCCAAAGCCTGCTGATGCCAGGTCAATAACGCCTTCGCTTCCGGCCATAACAGCCGGGTGATGATGAGCCGTAGGGCCAGATACTCGATCTGGGTAACCGGATGGGGATGATCGGTATCCAGCCCCGCCCAGTCGGTGCGGTACCGGATATAAGATGCCCAGCCTGGTAGGGTGGTGAGCAGGAGGGTTAGAAATTGCGTATGTTCATCGGTAGTAATGCCTAACTGAAGCAGGTACTCCCGGATGGCCTGTTCTGGGTTTTCGGGCAGGGTAGTTAACCATTCCTGCTTCTGCTTATTATTGTCATGCAAGTCGGTATCATGAATGGCCAGCTGTCGCCAGGCGGTGTATAACCCGGCATGGCGTAGGGGCATGGGTAGGGTAGCCTGCCCATCGTCAACATACGCCTGTATCCATTTAATGGTTTGACGGTTGACGGCTTCCATCGGCCCCGGTAAAGAAGCCTGCTGAAAATAGGTACTTCCCAATAGCATGGCTTCTTCAACGGGTAACTCCTCCAATCCCTGGAGGGGATTGACGGCAATCAGGTTCTTCAGTGGCCAGAATGGTGCTATTGTTTTGAAACTATGCGCAACCTGATCGGACAACTGGGCAGTATCCAGATGTTCTGCCTGCTGTACGATTGGGTAGTCTGGTGGGTAGTCTGGTTTAGTCACAACGGCTGTGTTCATGATGTGTGTACTTATTGATACTGATAGTGGTTGCGGTGTGTCGTTATGGTGTCAGGATGGGGCTGACTCGCATTGAGTGCCGTCACGTATCCTTTCAGGATCCAGGGCGCAGGCGAGGCTGCTTTCGCCGGCTTTTGCAGGAATAGCCTGTACAGCCAGGCCAGCGTAAGGGCCAGCGTACCAGCTATATGAAAGCCATTCAGGGCTTGTGGCTGCATCAACTCCATTGGTGCCAGAATCCACGTGATTAGCTGTACGCTGCCCCCATACACGAGTCCGAAAAGCCCCGTCCCGACGAGTGCCACTGGTAGCGTTCGTAGCGGTTTGGGCTGGAGCATTGGCAGCGCGAACTGACTCGCGGCCAGAAAAGCGACGACGTTCAACACGAGTGTCGTATCGCCTGTTAACCAGGCTTTACCACTGGAAACGGCGAAGCTGAAACTGCCGGCTAACCCGCACACAAGGGCAAGAATAAAAGCAACGGATGTGGGCGGATAGCCCTGGTCTACGCGTTTTTCCCGGGCCGCACTTCCACTGGACAGGAATAGATAGGCTTTGAACATGCCATGCCAGACCAGATGGGCAACCGCTGCCGGGAACAGGCCTAATCCACATTGCACGAACATAAAGCCCATCTGGCTCATTGTGGAACAGGCAAGCATCCGTTTTACATCCGGTTGTAGCAGTTTCCATAACGTACCCAGCAAAGCGGTACAGAACCCAATGACGGCAATGAACGTCAGCAGAAATGGACTTTGCAGATAGAGTGGCGCAAAACGGACGAGTAAAAATCCTCCTCCGTTTATGAGGCCTGCGTGCATAATGGCCGAAACCGGCGTGGGAGAATTGAGTGAGCTAAGCAACCAGCGGTGGAAGGGCCATATGGCTGATTGGGTCATTGCCCCGATTAGCAATAAGACCAAAGCCAGCAGCAGGGTGGGGGAAAGCGTGTGCTGGTGAAGCAGGGCCTGGATGCTGGTTTCAGCCGTCGTCATATAAAACAGTCCGAAAGCACCGGCAACAGATATGGCTCCCAAGCTAAAGTTTTTTGTCGCCAGCAGACCGGCGGATTTTGCGGCTTTCCAGCCCGGCTTGTGAATCATTAGCTGAACCAGCAGCCAGTTACTCACGCACCAGGCCACCAACAGGAGGATCAGATGATCCGCACTGACCATAACCATGACCGAGCTGATCAGTAAAGTAAGCCGGATAAAAAACGTTCGATACTGACTATCTCCTTTTAGATACCGGTAAGCAAAGCTGCCAACGCATAAACCAATGAAGGCAACCAATACTATCATGGTCATGGACAGCCTGTCGAAATGAAAAAGTTTATCGAGTACTGAAAAAGTCATTAGCAGGCATGTTTATAAGTTATCTTTGTTTTGCTGCTCAAAAGTATTAGCTATTCTAATAGTAGAAAAACTAAAAAATTTAATACCCTCCATTAGAAATTCTTATGAATATTGATACCATAGCCTTACAGTGTTTTATCGCCGTTGCGGAAACGGGTAGTTTTACCAGGGCGGCTGAACGGGTAGGCCGCACGCAATCAGCTATTAGTCAGCAGATGACCAAGCTGGAGTACTTATTGGGGAAGATGTTGCTGGTGCGTGGTAAAGCGTTTACGTTAACGCCTGAAGGGGAGATTTTTCTGGGGTATGCGCGTCGGATTTTTGCGCTTCACCGGGAAGCACTGGACCGGTTTAAGGAACCGGAGCTCGAAGGGGAAGTAAGATTTGGCCTTCCCGAGAATTTTGCCAGTGTTTACCTATCAGAGGTATTAGCTAATTTTTCACGCATTCACCCCAGAATATTACTCAATATCGAATGCGATTTAACCCTCACGCTATTTGATCGTTTCAAAAAGAATGAGTTTGATCTGGTCTTAGTGAAAATGAACCGGCCTGAGGACTTTCCCAACGGCCTGGATGTGTGGTCGGAGCCACTCAAATGGGTAGGGGATGTAAGCCTGATTGACGTTGAAAAACCCGTTCCGCTGGTCTTAGCTCCGCAACCCTGCGTATATCGCGCTTCTGCCATCAAGTCACTTGAGCAGGCGAGTCGGTCCTGGCGACTTGTCTTTTCCAGTCCCAGCTATGCCGGGGCTGTTGCGGCTGTGAGGGCGGGTATGGGTGTTTCGGTTATGCCCCAAACAATGATTCCTGAAGGTTTACAGGCCATTGATGCTTCTTTGCTGCCAACATTAGCTGATACGCATATATCGTTGATCAAGCACACGGCTAACAATTCGGCGATCAATACGCTGGAAGAGTTTGTCCTTCAAAGACTTAAACATTGACGTCAATTCGTAACTATCCGCTCGTTTACCGTCAGGGTTAATTTTACTTTGCCCGTGATACGTATTTTTTTCGTTTGTAGTCAAAGACACGTATTTAAAGGTATACCAATTGTAAGCATACCATCATGTAATGGGGCGCGTGGTGTATTCCCGTACCACGTAACCGCTGAAGACCAACTGACCATAAAGGGAATCATAAAATCGAAACATCTCCCAAACCGCCCCCGGCCTGAAAAGAAAACCCCAACAGCCTGTTTACCAGGCTGTTGGGGTTTAGAATTGTAGCGGGGAGCAGGATCGAACTGCCGACCTTAGGGTTATGAATCCTACGCTCTAACCATCTGAGCTACCCCGCCGTATTTGTGCCACAAAAGTAGGTAAAAATCGACTGTCCGCAAAATAGCCTGGTTGACATTGGCAAAAAAAATCGTTTACCTTTGCCAATACCCACCTTATCACTTCGGACTATGGAAAAAACGAAATTTATAGCTGAATACGAGCTTCGGGCATCGCCTAAAATGCTCTTTCCGTATCTGAGTACCGCGTCGGGGCTTTCGCAGTGGTTTGCGGCCAAAGTCAACACTATGCCCGAACAACGGTTCGATTTTCAGTGGGATAATGAGAGCCACGTTGCCCGTCAGGTATCTATGCGGCAGAATAAGGGCATCCGGTTTGAGTTCGTTGATACCATCGAGAACGGCTCCGAAAACAACTATGTCGATTTCCGTATCGATCAGTCTGAGCTAACTCAGGCCACGTTTCTACGCATTACCGACTTCTCTACCAACCCCGACGAAGATGACCTTCAGGACCTCTGGGACGGACTCATCGACAAACTCAAGGAAATTGTTGGCGGTTAAATTTTGTTAATGAACAATGTACAATGGGAAATGTGTGATGGGTAAGTCGTTATAAAGGCGTAGTACCCGGTACTGTACATAGTTCATTGGTCATTAACATGAAGAAAATAGATAAACTGGTACTTGGCTCCTTTGTGGGTCCCTTTGTGCTGACCCTCGTTGTAGTCATTTTTATCTTTCTGATGAGGCTTCTCATGTTTTACATTGAGGAGTTTGTGTCGAAGGACCTCGATCTGGCCACGTTTGGCCGTCTCCTTTTTTACTTCGCCCTGCTGACCGTACCGACCGCCCTGCCGCTGGCGTCACTACTGTCGTCACTGATGACGTTTGGCAATCTTGGCGAGTTTTTTGAACTCACAGCCCTTAAAAGTGCCGGTATCTCGCTCACCCGCGCCATGCGCCCGCTGCTGGTGGTGGCTGTTTTGATGATTGGCTTCTCATTCTGGTATAATAATATAGTGTCGCCCTGGGCCAACCTGAAAGGGTATAGTCTGTTGTATGATATCAAAACGGCGAAGGCATCCCTGAACCTTAAAGAAGGTATTTTTTACAATGACCTGCCCGGCTATAGTATTAAGGTAAACGAGAAAATAAAGTCCGGTAACAAGCAGGGTACCAACGGCGATCTGCTGAAAGGACTGGTCATTTACAAACACGCATCGGGTAGCATGGAAAGCGGTAACCGGGAGGTTATTCTGGCCGATTCCGGGCGGATGTACACCAGCCCTGACCGCTCGTATCTGGTCTTTGAACTTCATAATGGCAACGACTACCAGGAGTACACAGACAACAGCACCGTTACATATACCAGTAGCAGTGCAAAGCAGGGTGGTCAGTTTATGCGCAATGGCTTTAAAGATTACCGGCTCGTAATCAGTCTGGAATCGTTTGGTATTAAGCGTACGGATGAGAACCAGTTTCAGTACCACGAGTACATGAAGGACCTGGACGAACTGGCCACCCTGACCGATTCGCTGCGCAAAGACTTTAAAGCCACCAGTCTGAACGTAGCCAGTACGTCGAGGCAGTACTACTCGTATCAGTTTAAGGATAACCTGGCTTTGAAGACGAAAAAAATCACGGACGGCAAGTGGGTCGATAGTCTCCTGAGGAAGCAGAAAATTGCGCGGCCCGAACTGGTGCAGTCAGCCCTGAGTCAGGCGCAGAATATCCTGAACTATGCCAGCTCGAACGTAACGTATCTGGAAGAGAAAGAAAAAACGGTGTGGCGATACCAACTCGAGAGTCACCATAAATTTACCCAGTCCGTCTCTATTTTTATCATGTTTCTGATTGGTGCGTCAATGGGAGCTATCATTAAAAAAGGCGGATTTGGGCTACCGGTGCTGATTGCCATCGTGTTCTTTATTTTCCTGTACGTACTGACCATCATAGGCGACAAGTTTGCCAAAGACGGCGTTATTCCGGTTTGGCTGGGGGCATGGCTGGCCAATATTGTGCTGTTGCCGTTTGGTCTGTTCCTGTTGCAACGTGCCCGGCACGACTCCCGATTGTTCGATAAAGATGTTTACATCATTGCCTGGGAGAAATTCAGGAGAAGATTCTTAAGCCGTCAGCCGCCAGTAGTCAGTAGCTGACGCGTTGAACACGTGGGAAACACCAGCCTGCGTACTGGCGTCGAGATTTTTGTGGACGAGATGTCCGCGCTGGAAAGGCACCGGGCCATTCATGTCTCGTTCACGTTTGTTGCGCTGGATGAACAACGGAACCCCATTTCTGTTCTAGTATAAAATACTCTGTATCTGTCTATTTAAAAAAGGCCGAAACGGAAGGTCAGGTACCGGCGTCAATTTTGGACGAGTACATAGAATGGGTTTGTATCGAAGAACAAATCAGGCACCGGTTCAGTCTGATTCCGTCCAAAGACCAATATCCGCTACAGACCTTAACTGACACATAAGAAAATACCTAAAATTGCCTATATGTCCCCCATTATGAAGTTCCGCCCTGCCCGCGGTCTGGCTAACCAGGAAAAGTCTGGCCCGATTGTGCAAATACCTCTGCTGTGCTGGGACATAGCCCATCCCTTGCTGGGCAAACATCAGGAACTGGCTAATGATCTTAATTCTTTCGCGAGGCTGGCAGCAGACCTGGACTGGCAGTCGATGCCGGAACTTCGGCATCCGCTGAAGGATGGGCAGACCGTTGTCGTGACGGATCGGTCCAGCCGGGTGGTTTGGGTAAGCCGTGGCTTCAGCCGCCTGACAGGCTACCAACCTAGTGAGATGCTGGGGAAAACGCCGGCTCTGCTGCAGGGTCCGCTTACCAATACAACTACCCGCGCGTTTGTTCGTCAGCGACTGGCCCGCTGCGAGCCTGTGACGGCCACGATTCAGAACTACCGAAAAGATCGAACGCCTTACTGGTGCCGAATCAGTATCGATCCGCTGTACAACAAGCAGGCTGAATGCACACATTTCATGGCTATTGAGGAGGAACTTCTGAAGTGAAGGTATCCGGCTGAACAGCAACGCGCATGGCATGACCAATCGTTTTTTTCTTATCTTTGCACCCAAATTCAAATTTTTCACTAAATTTTTGCTGTCTGAAGATGTATTTAACGACCGAAAAAAAGCAGGAGATTTTCTCCACGTCGGGTCGCACCCGGAGTGCCAACGACACCGGCTCGGCCGAATCCCAGATCGCGCTGTTTACCTACCGGATCAGTCACCTGACCGCCCACCTCAAGGTTCACAAGCACGATTACAGTACCCAGTTGGGCTTGTTGAAACTGGTTGGTAAGCGTCGGCGGTTGCTGACGTACCTCACGAACAAAGACATTACCCGATACCGGTCCATTATTGCCGAACTTGGTCTGCGGAAATAACCAGACTGCCGTCACCAAAAAGGGAATCTGCCTGACAGTAGATTCCCTCATTTTTGTCATTTATTCCTTAAAGGGTTACTTGCTGATGCGAGGTTGCTGCGGTGAGAAAGTAAGTTGCTGTTACGCTGTCTGAACGAGTCTTAAAATCTGATGTATGTTTGAAATTACCACGCAATCCGTTGCGCTGCCCGATGGGCGGGAGATTACCATTGAAACCGGGCATCTGGCCCGCCAGGCCGATGGTGCCGTTGTTGTTCGCTTAGGCGATGCGATGCTGCTGGCCACCGTCGTTTCCAGCAAAGACGCCAAAGAAGGTGTCGATTTTTTACCCCTTTCCGTTGATTATCAGGAAAAATTTGCGTCGGCAGGTCGTATTCCTGGCAGTTTCCAGCGTCGCGAAGGCCGTTTGGGTGATCACGAAATCCTGATCAGCCGCTTAGTTGACCGCGCTCTGCGTCCCATCTTTCCTGCTGATTACCACGCCGATACGCAGGTGATGATTACCCTCATCTCCTCAGATCCTGACGTACAGCCCGACGCCCTGGCCGCCCTGGCTGCTTCGTCGGCACTGGCCGTGTCGAACATCCCGTTTAACGGACCGATTTCGGAAGTACGCGTCGCTAAAATTGACGGGCAATATCACATCAACCCCAAAACCGCCGATATCGAACGGGCTACGATGGATCTGATCGTGGCCGCTACCGAGAAAGATATCTGCATGGTAGAAGGCGAGATGAGCGAGTGCCAGGAGTCGGAAATGCTCGAAGCTATGAAAGTAGCCCACGAGGCCATCAAAATACAATGCCGGGCGCAGAAAGAACTGGAAGCTAAAGTCGGCAAGACCGAAAAGCGGCAGTACAACCACGAAACGCACGACGAAGACCTCCGGGCCGCCGTTCGGACCGGTACATATGATAAAATTTACGAAGTAGCTGCCCGGCAGAACCCCAGCAAAAAAGGTCGTTCGGAAGCGTTTAAAGCCGTTCGTGACGAATACATTGCCACTCTGCCCGAAGGTGCCAACATTTCGCTGGTGAAAACGTATTTCCACGATCTGGAATCGGAAGCGTCGCGTCGGCTGGTGCTGGACGAACGCGCCCGTCTCGACGGTCGGAAACTCGATCAGATCCGGCCTATCATGGCGGAAGCTGGTTACCTGCCCGGTCCGCACGGGTCAGCTCTGTTTACGCGGGGCGAAACGCAGTCGCTCACGACCGTAACACTCGGTACCAAAACCGACGAGCAGATTGTCGATCAGGCCATGTATGAGGGGTATAACAAATTCCTGTTGCACTACAACTTTCCCGGTTTCTCAACCGGAGAGGTAAAGCCTAACCGGGGCGTAGGTCGGCGCGAAGTGGGACACGGCAATCTGGCGCACCGTTCGCTGAAGAAAGTGTTGCCATCCGGCGAAGATAACCCGTACACCATCCGTATCGTGTCGGACATTCTGGAGTCGAACGGCTCGTCGTCAATGGCGACGGTCTGCGCCGGTACGATGGCTCTAATGGACGCTGGTATCAAAATCAAGGCACCCGTAGCCGGTATTGCCATGGGCCTGATCTCCGACGGAGACAAGTACGCTGTGCTGTCCGACATCCTCGGCGATGAAGATCACCTCGGCGATATGGATTTCAAGGTAACGGGTACTGAGAAAGGTATTGTTGCCTGCCAGATGGACCTAAAAGTAGAAGGACTGTCATACGACGTACTGGCGCAGGCACTGGAGCAGGCCCGCGCAGGTCGGCTGCACATTCTCGGCGAAATGGCCAAGGGTATTGCCGAAGTTCGTTCAGACCTGAAACCTCACGCTCCCCGCGCTGTGGTTATCAAGATCGACACCAATCAGATTGGCGCGATAATCGGGCCGGGTGGTAAGGTAGTGCAGGACATCCAGAAAGACTCGGGTGCCGTGGTCAACATTGATGAGCACGACAACGCCGGTTGGGTCAGCATTTTTGCTACCAGCAAAGAGAGTATGGACCGGGCTGTGTCGCGCGTGAAGGGTATTGTGGCCGTGCCGGAAGTAGGGGAGACCTACGTTGGCAAAGTCAAAACCATTCAGCCATTTGGTGCTTTTGTAGAATTCATGCCGGGCAAGGACGGTCTGTTGCACATTTCCGAGATTAAGTGGGAACGCTTAGAGACGATGGACGGTGTGCTGCAGGTAGGCGAGGAAATTACAGTGAAACTGGTTGATGTTGACAAAAAAACCGGCAAATACCGGCTGTCGCGTAAAGCCCTATTGCCCAAGCCAGAGAACAAAAACGTATAGGATGGTGTTACTTTTTTATGCATTGAAAGGTCACAACAAGACGTTATAAGGGAAAGTAACCACCGGGCAAAAGATAATGAGACAGTTAAAAATATCGAAACAGATTACCAACCGCGAGAGCCAGTCGTTAGACAAGTACTTGCAGGAAATTGGTAAGGTAGATCTGCTAACGCCCGACGAAGAGGTAACGCTGGCGCAAAAAATCAGGGAGGGAGATCAGCTCTCGCTCGAACGACTTACCAAAGCGAACCTTCGTTTTGTGGTGTCGGTTGCCAAGCAGTACCAGAATCAGGGCCTCTCGCTGGGTGATCTAATCAATGAGGGTAACTTAGGACTAATTAAGGCCGCTCAACGGTTTGACGAGACGCGTGGATTTAAGTTCATCTCATACGCCGTTTGGTGGATTCGTCAGTCCATTTTGCAGGCTCTGGCCGAGCAATCCCGGATTGTAAGGTTGCCGCTGAATCGGGTGGGTTCGCTGAACAAAATCTCCAAGACGTTCTCGGACCTGGAGCAGAAGTTCGAGCGCGAGCCTTCGCCTGAAGAACTGGCCGCCGTGCTGGAAATTTCGGCTGCTGAAGTGGTTGATACACTCAAGATTTCGGGTCGACACGTGTCGATGGACGCTCCGTTTGTGCAGGGTGAAGAAAACAGCCTGCTCGACGTACTCGAAAACGACGGCGAAGACAAGCCCGATTCGGGCCTGATCAACGACTCGCTCCGCAAGGAAGTACAACGCGCGCTCTCAACGCTCACGCAGCGCGAAGCCGACGTGATTACGCTTTACTTCGGCCTGAATGGCGAACATGCCATGACGCTGGAAGAGATTGGTGAGAAGTTCAACCTGACCCGCGAACGCGTTCGGCAAATCAAGGAAAAGGCTATCCGTCGGTTGCGTCACACCTCGCGCTCAAAGGCGCTGAAGACGTATCTGGGATAGAGATTTCTTTTTTCTGAGTATGTAGTAAAGAAATCCCCTGCTGTTGAGCAGGGGATTTCTTTGTTTTCTGACTTTGGTACTGATTCCTGAAATTGAGAATGAGAACCTATTTCTTTGCTTTTTTCTTGCCTTTCACGGCGGGCATAGCAGGCATCATGGCGGTGTAGTCGGTGATGCTTTTCTCGATACCATCTTTGAAGAATGGGAAAGTCGCATCGTTCGAGGACTGTCCCAGAGCCAGTGCCTGTTTCGCCACGGGTAGAGCCTCGCTTACTTTACCCATTTTGGCCAGAATCTGAGACTTTACGTACAGGTTACGGAACGTTTCCTTGCCCGCCACTGATTTGTTGATCCACTCCATGGCCTGATCCAGATTACGGCCTTTGCTGAGGTTATAGCTGGCTGCGGCCTGTAAAACGGCTGCATCATCGGGCTTGTCGGCGGCTGCCTTGTCCACGTTTGCCCCGGCGTACTGACTGGTGTTTACCATCAGATCGGCTTTGGCGTTCACCTTGCCCAGCATGATATTGAGCGAGGCTGTACTATCGGTCAGGTCACTGAAATTGATCGTAAACGTTTCTACGGACTGGGCCAGCATTTCTGGTTTCAGACTTACCCGTAAGGCATCGTCAGTCTCTTTGTAGCTCTGCTCCGTAACCGTCAGATTTTTGCTGAAAATCAGCATCCAGTTGTCCATAGCGGGCATTGACAGGACGGCGTAGGTACCGGCAGGCAGATTTTTGCCATTCACCATCACATCGGTCGACGTCGTGAACGCTGTTGCCTGGTTAGCTCCGGTACGCCAGACCTTGCCGGTCGGTACAAACGCATCGGTAAACGGCGTACGGCCTTTCAAACTGGGTCGTGAGTATTTGACGGTAAAATCGGTGGTGCCAACGGTCTGGGTGAGCGTGGCTCCGGGGCTTGGGCTGGGTAGTTTGATTTGGGCAGTGGCCAATTGAGCCGCTAAGCTCAGCGTTACGCCACTCAGAATAAGTTTACGCATGATTTTTGTTTGATTGATACTATAGTTTTCTCTTGAAAACTGGGTAAAATTGCCCCTTTACCGTAACAATCCCAAATGCCCGGTCCATGCACCGTCAATCACTCCTTCATCTGCTCCGCCAGCACCAGTCCGTCGACGCCCAGGAGCGCGCCATGACCGATGCTACCATTGCCTTCGTCGGGCAAAATCCAGACTGCTTCGAGCGGTCATTGCCTGCCGGACACGTAACAGCCTCGGCCTTAATCGTGTCGCCTGACCGGCAGCGGGTTGTACTTATTCACCACCGGAAACTAAACCGCTGGTTTCAGCCCGGTGGCCACGCCGATGGTATTCCCGACGTGGCTACGGTAGCGATGCAGGAAGCGCGGGAAGAAACCGGCCTTACCAGCCTCCAATTTGTTCATAAACCCGGTCAGTTACCCGCTGTTTTCGACGTGGACGTACATACCATCCCCGCCCGCGCCGATGTGCCAGAGCATCTGCACTACGACATCCGGTTTCTGCTCGAAGCTGACCCGGCTGAATCTTTTCGGCAAAACCACGAAACAAACGATATTCGCTGGTTTACCCTTAGTATGGCCATACAAGCCGCTGATTCCGAGTCAGTAGCACGAATGATTCGGAAACTACCGAACATAGATTAGATTACTTGATTGATAGATTGAAGCCAACTCAATCGGGCTATAAACAGACTTGCTGGTAAGTGTGTCGTAATCATGGGTGGATCGGGTGGTGCTGGTCAGAAAAAAGCCATTCTACTGAAGCGGTACGCGCAGGAATGCGACATATTAATTTAGTATTATTCCTGGCTATTGACGAAGCATCATACCTGATGGATGGGTAGTTTTTAGTTGATGGTGGATAGGCTTTATGTAAGCTATTACCTTAGCTGACAACTCCTTAAGGAGCCTTATTTACTCACAAACAGCTGTTGAGGTGTCTACTATAGGTTTATCGCCCCGTATTAGTCAGGTTCTTACTTACCCACCTGATACTGAGAGCCATATTTTGTTTTGTGTCAGGAAAATTGTATTATTCAAAGAGTATAGGTTTGTACGTTGGTGCAAGACAAAATAAATACGTAGTTTTCAGTCGATTTAACACCGTTAACTGGCTACATATAACCTATCTCTATGGAAATTCTTGAACGTAAACTGCGCTCCCGCGAGCAAACCCGATCTGATATTATGCAAACGGCTAAAACCATCGCCCGGCGTGAGGGTTGGCAGGCCGTTTCGATCCGTAAAATTGCTGACGCTATTGAGTACAGCGCACCCATTGTTTATGAGTACTTCGACAGCAAAGACGTCCTGCTGAGCGAAGTCAGAAATGAGGGATTTCTCTTTCTAAAGGAAGAATACAACCGTATTCTAAAACTGTATCGCGATCCTGAAAAGCGGCTCTACGAAATCTCGCTCATTCAGTGGGATTTTGCCCGGCAACAACCCGAAATGTACCGGGTAATGTATAATCTGGACGGAGCTTTCTGCTCAATACCAGTCTATCAGTCCGACGCGCTTCAGAGCGTGAGCGATACCGTTTCTGCCATTATCTTCTCATTCATCCCTAAAGCCAAAGAGAGTATCAGACGATTGTACTTTGAATGGTGGTCTCTTTCGCACGGCATGATTTCGCTGAGTATGCTGCTCGAAGACGATCAATCGCCCGAACAGTCGGAGCAAATCTACCGCGAAACCATGCGCCGGTTTATAAGAGAGTTGAAATGAAAGAGCGGTCAGAAGAGCGTAAAGGATGAATACCGTCTCCGTTATTGGTGTAACGGGTATGATTGGGCAAGCGACCTGAACAGATCTGGGCGGGTAATAATGTTGTGGATTATTGCCTGCGACGCTGGTCGTCTGGTGCGGGTGTTGGCGGGTATCAAGATGTTGTACCTGAATCTGTCCGTTTTCGGCGCAGGCCAGTTACGGCTGGCACATTGGCGAAGGCCCGAACAAATACCCTGAGCAGGTTGAGTCTGAACACACCCGGCCCGGTTTGGGCAAACCCCAGACAATCATCGAAGAATTTACCGCCAATCAATAAAGCCCGTCGATTGATAAATACCGTTCGCCCGTGTCATAGCAGAAGGTCAGCACCCGGCTGCCAATTGGTAACTCAGGCAGCTTTTTAGCTACGGCTGCCAATGATGCGCCCGACGAGATGCCGATGAACGTACCTTCCTCCCGCGCTGACCGCCGGGCCATCTCAAACGATTCGTCTTTGCTGACCCTGATCGTACCATCAAGCAGGTCAGTATGTAAATTTTCAGGGATAAATCCCGCGCCGATGCCCTGAATGGGGTGGGGGCCGGGCGCGCCACCG
>JACMPG010000014.1 GCA_014377625.1 Spirosoma sp. | reverse complement strand
GACCTACTGGTTCGACAGGTAACTCCTCAGACTTGGTACTATTATTGCTCATTGGTTTGGTTGATGCATGATAGGGCAATTATCTTTGGTATCTCGTTTTAGCGGAACCAATAGAACACCGTTCACAATGAATCGGTTACTGCTGCCTTGAAAACTGATTTGGTGAAAGATACGTTTCGGTAAGCGCGAAAATGTCCGCTACCACGTTTTCTGAAAGACGATTAACCCAACGGCCATCAACGATAAAAATTTACCCTCCGTGCGAATAATTCGATTGTGGCTGACCGGGTCAGGTACTGGAGGACATGCCTTGTGCTGGCAAGTTCTTACTTTGGTTTTGTGCATGCTATCCAACTTTAGTTTTGCTCAAGACCCTAATAATAATTATTGCACAAATCCCTTAGGTGCCACTACCGGCGGATTCACCTTGGATAAGACGCGTATTTGTGTAGGATCAACGGTGGCTATTACAGGAGGTGTTCCGGCTGGTTTAGAAACTACCGTTGGATACATCTCTCAATATGAGGGTAAAGGTCTGCCAGTGGCCAGTGGTACTTTGGGACCCAGCCTTCCGCCTTACACCAAACCCGGCTCTTTTACGATATTACAGTATGGAAGTCTCAATGGAACAAGGTCAATTGCATGCAAGACAATAACCGTACTCCCTATTAACCCGATTGACTTCACCATCCGCGCCTGTTCGGGTCGTCAGGTTACGCTCAATATAACGCTGGACGCCAATACGAGTCAATACGATAATTACGTCATCCGATGGGCCGACGGAGCAGTTGACTTAAAAACCCGTGCTCAGCTTGCCGCATCTCCACCCGTCCACACGTATAACTCGAATGGGCAGAGTTCATACAATATCGTTGTATATGGTACGTACAACGCGCCGGCCTCCTGCGAAGGGCAGCAAAAGACAGTTAATACTGGCAATCTAACCAACGCAGCCACCGCACCGATCATTAACCGACTGACCACCACCGGCGAAAATACGATTACCATTGGCTACCAGGTTGGCAACGGTACAACGGCGCAGCTATACCAGAAAGACGCCAATGGGATTTACGTAGCAACGGGGCAGACGGGCAATGGCAGTTCGCCATTCGTAGTAAATACCAATACTAAACAGGTGCAGTGCTTTCAGGTAGTGACGCAGGACGCCTGTAACAGCGCGGGTGTTCGTTCTGGCGAGGTGTGCAGCATCGTGCTGGATGCCAAAGCCGTTAATAAGCAAAATGATCTGAGCTGGACGCCTTACCAGGGAGCCGTTACGCCCGCGCAGTCATTCCGGTTTTATAGAGTCTATCGCAATGGTTCGCTGTCTGGTGGCACGATTACCAGCCAGACAAACGCCACTTTTTCTGACAATAACAGAATCGAATGTGGTACACCGTACTGCTATACCGTTGAAGCCACTGTTGGCCCGGCTATTATTACGTCGGGCGCAACCTGCGTGACGGGTATTAACAGCGAGGTGCCGGGCGATCTTCGAAACGTAACGGTATCGGTCGAGAGTGGGCAGCCTCGCCTGGTCATGTCCCTGCCCGTCAGCGGAACTACTGTCAGCTATACGCTCCAGATTATCCGCTCCGATAATGGTGGGCTGTTTCAGACTGTAGCCTCGGTCACGAACCGAAACACGTTTGTCGATAATACGGCCAATGCGTTCGGTGGTTCATACTGTTATCAGGTTACGTACCAGAATAGCTGCAGCCTGACCTCGGCCCCGTCCAAACCAGTCTGTACCGTGTATCTGTCCTCGAAAAGTACGAATAGCATTGACTGGACTACCGAATCACCATTTTTGACGGGGGGTGTACAGAGCTACGTGGTGGAAGTCATTGACTCGCTGAACGGCACCCGGCGCGAAATACAGGTGGGCGGTAACACCCGTTACGAACCCGATCCCAACGATCCAAATCTACAATCGCAGAAGTACCGCATCATCGCCGTATCGAGCGGTGGGCAGCAGAGTTATTCCAACTTTTTCACGTTCCGGCGCGAAGCCCGTATTCTGGTACCCGATGCTTTTACACCCAACGGCGACGGTATGAACGATACCTTTGTGGTTAAGGGTATCTTTGTGGATCAGTTTCGTATCAATATCTACGACCGCTGGGGCACAGTAGTCTTCAGTTCAACCGATAAAACTAACAGTTGGGATGGTAACATTGATGGACAGCGGGCTTTGGCCGGTCAATATATGTACCGCATCGAAATTAATGATCTAACCAAACAGCAAACCGTTCGGACCGGCGCGGTGTTGTTAATCAGATAAACGGCTACGAGTATGAATATCATGGACATGATGGGGAAGATGAAGGAAGTTCAGTCCCGTATGAAAGACGCGCAGGAAAACCTGCAGCAGATAGTTGAAACCGGCGAATCGGGGGCGGGCATGGTGCGCGTAACGGTTAACGGTCTGAAAAACGTCCTGAACATGGAAATCGACCCTGACCTCATCAAACCCGAAGACCGAGAAATGTTGCAGGACCTGATTGTGGCTGCTACCAACAGAGCGTTGCAGAACGTAGAAGCCAAATCGCGCGAACACCTCAAACAGGCCACCGAAGGGTTGTTGCCTAACATTCCCGGCCTGAACTTAGACGGCCTGATGCAGTAAATTAGCCACTACTCTTGAATACCCTTGCCCTCGTTATTCTTAATTATAACGGTCAGTCTTTTTTAGCGGAATTCCTGCCCGTCCTGCTCGCCCATGCTGACGGACACCCGGTATACGTAGCCGACAGTGCCTCGGCTGACAACTCGGTGGTCTTTGTACGGACCCATTTTCCCACCGTACGGCTCGTTGAACTGCCCCGCAACGCTGGTTATGCCGGTGGCTACAATGCTGCCCTCGACCGTATCCGCGCTGCCGACGGCGATTTTACGTATTACGCCCTTGTCAATTCTGACATTGAGGTGACGCCCGGCTGGCTGGCCCCGATCCTGTCGGTTATGGACGCTAACCCGAACGTAGTAGCCTGTCAACCCAAGATTCTGTCGTATCAGCAACGGGAGTTGTTTGAACACGCGGGTGCTGCGGGGGGCTTTGTCGACTGGCTGGGTTACGTTTTTTGCCGGGGTCGCGTGTTTGCCACTTTCGAAACCGATCATGGGCAGTATGACGATAATCGGCGGGTATTCTGGGCAACGGGCGCGTGTCTGTTTGTGCGGGCCGGCGTGTTCCACCAAACTGGCGGATTCGACGCGGTCTTTTTCGCACACATGGAAGAGATTGACTGGTGCTGGCGGGTGCAGCGACTGGGCCACGAGGTCTGGGCCTGCGGTCAGTCAACGGTATATCACGTGGGAGGGGGGACGTTACATAAATCCAATCCGCAAAAGACGTACCTCAATTACCGAAACAGCCTGTTTATGCTCTACAAAAACTGGCCCGCCGACGGCTGGCTGTGGGGTAAAATTTTGTTGCGGCTGGTGCTGGACGGGCTGTCTTCGCTATTGTTCTTGAAGGTGGGGCAGTGGCGCGACGTAATAGCCATTATCCGGGCACACTTTGCTTTTTATGGGCGGTTACCGCAGTTAAGCCGGCAACGTCAGATATTGCTTCGGCAGCAGATTAGTACTCCGGCTTTGTTTCCACAGTCTGTGGTCTGGGATTATTTCGCAAGGGGGTTGCGAACGTATACGAGCATCGTTCAGGGTAAAGCAAAGGGGCTATAATTCCCAGACAGTTGGGTGGGCGTGACGGCGAAGGTGGGTCTTCATTTCGAGCCAAAATGCCATAATGAGGTAAAGAATAACGGGCGAGCCAAGCGTCAGGAAGGATGTATAGATGAAATAAAGCCGGATGCTGCTGGCCGAGATATTCATCTTCTCGCCCAACCGGCTACAGACCCCGAAGGCCTGTTTCTCAACGAAATATCTGATCTTGTTCATGCCTGATTTGTAGGTGTAACCTATATACGTCAATGCTATTTATGGCAAGGATAACGGGTTATTTGTTGGTAATGTTTGCTGTTTATGAAGAAAACATACACAACCTAGTCAAAATTATTCAGAAAGTGGTTCAAAACGGATGGCGGTAATCTATTTTTATTTTACTTGCAACTGCTTTAGCACGGTTTTCCGGGTATTACAATGACCCGGTGCGTTCCATGAACTAACCCGTTAATTGTTCAACCGTTAAATAGTGTGTGTGTTATGCAAACAGGCGTAGTTAAGTTTTTCAATGAGAGCAAAGGGTATGGATTCATCGTGGAAGACGATACCAACCGCGATATATTTGTCCACGTCACCGGTCTGAATGGCCTTATGCTGCGCGAAAAAGACCGGGTTCAGTTTGAAGTAGTTGACGGCAAGAAGGGCCTTAACGCTGCCAAAGTGACTAAACTCGACTCAGACTACTAAATCGCTCCGCCCGGTTTCAAGCCATAGCAAACCCCGCCCGAAACCGAGCGGGGTTTTTTGGTAGGTTGGACGCCTACGTCCGACCAGCCCGGAACGGGCTAACACCGTATCTACTTGGCTTGAACTAAAGCGTTAGCCCGTTCCGGGCCTGGTCGGACAAGAGTGTCCAACCTACTTGCCCGTCCAGTGTCGGACGGTTTCCATGTCGGGCATGGGAGCATCGATTTTAAGTTTTTTTCGCATCCCGCCGAGATCGTTGAAGAGCTTGTTGGGGCTGGCTTCGCGAAGTTGGGCTACGGTCAGAATGTTCATTTTCTGAAGGGCAGGTAGCCATTCGGCAGGAACGCCAGCGGCCAGAAAATCGGCGTCGGTCGATACGTCGGCTTTCTTTTCGGGGCGCATCTGCGGGAAAAACAAAACATCCTGAATACTCGGCTGGTTGGTCATAATCATGGCCAGCCGGTCAATGCCCAGCCCAACGCCCGCCGTGGGCGGCATACCGTATTCCAGGGCTCGCAAAAAATCGTCGTCCAGGGCCATCGCTTCTTCGTCGCCCCGCTCGGCCAGACGTAATTGCTCCTCAAACCGCTCGCGCTGATCGATGGGGTCGTTCAGTTCGGAGTAGGCGTTGGCAATTTCTTTGCCGTTACAAATGGCTTCAAACCGCTCCACCAGACCCGGTTTACTGCGGTGCTTCTTGGTCAGAGGAGACATCTCGACCGGATAATCTGTGATGAACGTGGGCTGAATCAGGTTGGGTTCGCAGGCGTCGCCGAACAGCTCATCAATTAGCTTCGATTTGCCCATGCTGGCGTCGGTTTTGATGCCACGCGCTTCGGCTACGGTTCGCAATCCGGCTTCGTCCATCGCCGATACGTCGATACCGGTATATTCCTGAATGGCCTCGAACATGGTCAGGCGTTTCCAGGGGCGCTTAAAGTCGATGATATTCTCACCCACCGTAACCTTCGTGGTACCGGCCACGTCGATGGCTACTTTCTCGACCATCTCCTCGATGGTGTCCATCATCCAGAGGTAGTCTTTGTAGGCCACATAAAACTCGACCTGCGTAAACTCCGGATTGTGGGTCCGGTCCATGCCCTCGTTGCGGAAATCCTTAGCAAACTCAAACACCCCATCGTAACCACCCACAATCAACCGCTTGAGGTATAGCTCATTGGCAATACGCAGAAACAGCTTCATGTCGAGTGAGTTGTGGTGCGTACTGAACGGACGTGCCGCTGCACCTCCGTGAATAGGCTGCAAAATGGGCGTCTCGACTTCCAGATAGCCGCGTCCGCTCAAAAACTGCCGAATAGAGTTCACCAGCTTACTGCGCTTCACGAATACATCGCGCACCTGCGGATTCACGATCATGTCTACGTACCGCTGCCGGTAGCGTTGTTCCGGATCGGTGAAGGCGTCATAGACTTCTTTCTCGCCGGTCTGCTCATTCACGACCTCTTTCACCACCGGCAGGGGCCGCAGCGACTTGTTCAGGATGGTAAACTGTCTGACATAGACCGACAACTCGCCGGTTTGGGTGGTGAAGACGTAACCTTCCACGCTGATAATGTCACCAATGTCCAGCAGCTTCTTAAACACCGTATTGTACAGTGTTTTATCGTCGCCGGGGGCAATGTCGTCGCGCCGGAAATAGAGCTGCATCCGGCCCGTAGCATCCTGCATTTCGGCGAAGGAGGCACTGCCCATGATGCGGAAACCCATTAGCCGGCCCGCCAGTGCAACGTGGTCATAGGGTGCCTGTTCCGAAAAGTTGAGCTGGGGTTCATAGCCGCCCTGCGTGTCCTTTCCAGTTTTATCGGCAAAGGCGTCGCGGAGTTGGGTAATGGTGTGGGTTACGGAGACTTCCTGGGCGGGGTAGGGGTCAATGCCCATCCGCATTAATTCGTCGCGCTTTTGTCGGCGATTTATTTCCTGTTCGCTTAGCATTATTCTGAACCGGGATTTACCCGATTTATCTGATTGGCAGGACTAAAGTAGCCACGTAGGTGTTCGACCCTGCATAAAAACAAACCGCAAAAATAACGAAAGGGATTGGCTTTTGCGGAAAATGCTCCGACCCAACCGCTCGTCCATGCCGACGACCGTTCCGCCGAATAGTAGCGGAGTGTGCTGAAAAGTAGCTACCATTGTGCTATCATTTTGCTATCAATCACGACGATGAACGAAAAACCAATTACCTCAATGACCGGCTATGGTATTCTGGCTATGGCTGTCTTCTGTACACTGCTTGCCGCCGGACTGGCGGTAGCCCGGCTGGGGATTATTATTCCCGGCTTCTTCTTTCTGGTGGCCACCATCCTGTTCATGGGTATTACGGTTATCAACCCCAACGAAGCTGTGGTCTGCACGTTCTTTGGCGATTATGTGGGCACCATGAAGCAGAACGGACTGCGGTGGGTTAACCCGCTGTACCGTAAGGCCAAGATCAGCCTGCGGGCGAGAAACCTGAACGGGCAAACCATTAAAGTCAACGACAAAATGGGTAACCCTATCGAGATTGCCGCCGTGGTCGTCTGGCGCGTATCCGACACCGCCCGGGCCTTATTCGATGTGGACAACTACGTTAACTTCGTACAAATCCAGTCGGAGGGAGCCGTGCGTTTTCTGACCAGTTCGCACTCGTACGACAGCATGGAAGACGAAAGCGAGACTGAGGGCGTGACCCTGCGCGACAATACGGGCCTGATCAACAAATTTCTGGAGCAGGAACTCGACGCCCGGCTAACGCAGGCGGGGGTTGAAGTGATGGAAGCCCGCATTAGTCACCTCGCCTACGCGCCCGAAATTGCCGGGGCTATGTTGCAGCGGCAGCAGGCCACCGCCGTAGTAGCGGCCCGCAAGCAGATTGTGGAAGGAGCCGTGGGTATGGTAGAAATGGCCCTGGCCCGGCTGGCCGAAAAAGATGTAGTGCAGCTGGACGAAGAACGTAAAGCCGCCATGGTCAGTAACCTGCTCGTGGTACTCTGTGGCGAAAAATCGGTCAGCCCCGTCATCAATGCCGGAACGCTTTACAACTAAAGTTATAGAGTCATAAAGTTGTATAGTTGGCTGACGCAGGGGGATTAGTGCGTCAGCCAACTATACAACTTTATGACCCTACAACTCTACAACTCAAACGATGGGAGAGAAAAGAGCATTTGCGTTACGAATTCAGGCTGAGACACTGAAGGAACTGGAACGCTGGGCGCAGGAAGAGTTTCGGAGTGTGAACGGGCAGATTGAGTTTATCCTGAGCGATGCGCTGCGCAAAAGGAAGAAACCAAAAGCTACCGCGCCGGATGGCGGAGAAGCGTCAGATAAAGTAGATGAGCCTGGCGTGTAGCTAAGCGGATACGTCACTGATTGCGGTTACGTGTTCGCCGATGAGCCGGACCCCTTCGAGCGTAAGCGACGGCACAATGTCGGTAAATACATCGCGCAGAGCAGGAATCCGGCCCGACAGACCGCCCGTTGCTACGGCCATGCAATCGCCGTTGAGTTCGTCCCGAATCCGGCCTACCAGCGAGCGTACCAACCCCTCGTAGCCGAGTATAACTCCGGCCTGAATGGCGTGGGTCGTACTGAGGCCCAGTGCCGAATCGGGTACCTCAATCGGTACTTCGGGCAGTTGGGCCGTGTTGGCAAACAGAGACCGGATAGCGGTTCTCAACCCCGGCGCAATGGCTATGCCCAGAATTTTTCCCTCGCCCGAAACGGTTGTGAACGTCAGAGCCGTGCCAAAATCGACCACGGTGCAGGTACGTCCGTAGCGCGTGTAAGCCGCCAGCGCATTGGCCACCAGATCGGCTCCAATTTCGTGCGGTCGGAGAACTTCGATTGGCAACAGCGGATAGACGCCCGGCCCCACCACAATTGGGGCAAAGCCGAACAGTTCGTTCAACATAGCCCGGACGGTAGGTGTCAAATCGGGTACGACGCTGCTCAGCACGGTAGTCTGCACCTGGCTCAGCGATACGTCGGCTTCGAGCAGCCATAACCGCAACTGACCCTCGTAGAACTCGATAGGCGTGTTGGGGTTCGCGGGCGTTCGCCAGATGTGTTGCCAGGCGTTCTGGGCGTACAGACCAAAAACGGCGTCGGTATTGCCGATGTCAACGATTATTTGCACGGAGTTGAGCAGGAACGATTAGGGCGGCTAAATACGTAGAAAAACCCCAGAATACCGCCTTCAACTCAGATAACCGCCTGTTTTCGTTGCGTGGACATAAACTCTTTGAGATAAAATGGCTCGAACGTAGCCACATCCTCAAACATACCTTCGGTTAGTAATGCGGTTGCCAGACTGCCCACCGTCTGGGCGGAGGGGACAACGGGCTGGTCCAGAAAAATGGCGTTGGGGTGTGCGCCCAGCACTGCCTGGCATTTGGCGGCTCCGTCGCCAAAGAACACGACCGGCCCCTGCGCCAGTAAATTGGCAAAGGAATATTCGTCGATAATTTCGGCGGCTGTGGGCCTGATCTGCCGCCCGTCGGCGTCGTAAAACGCACAATAGACCTCCATCCGCCGGGCGTCGATCATGGGGCAGAAGGTTAGTGAAGAGTTAAGGGTGGAGAGTGAAGAGCGGACCTGCTCGGTCAGGGCGCGGAGGGTGTTGACCGAGAGTAGTGGCTTGTCGAGGGCGAAGCACAAGCCCTTGGCGGTCGAAACGCCAATGCGTAAGCCGGTATAGGACCCCGGCCCCTTAGCAACGGCAATGGCGTCGAGGTCGCCCAGTTCGTGACCAGTATGCTTTACCAGATCGCCGATAAGCGTAGTCAGCATGGCTGCCGAGGTTCGTTCGGTGTGCAGTTCGTAACAGCCCAGAAGCGTACTGCCATCGTGCAGAGCCACCGAACAGGCCGACGTAGAGGTTTCTATGGAGAGGAGCAACTTTTAATTGTGAATGAGTGAATCGGTGAAACGATTCACTCATTCACTCATTTTTTGAGGATGGACGAATACCGGGTCATGTCTTTGAAGACGTCGAGAGCGGCTTTAAGTTCGGGGTCGGTGGCGAAGGATGCTTCTTTCATGCCCCGTTGCAGGTAATAATGTCCGGCAATTTCCTGTTCCAGCAGGTTTCTTAATTCCGGCTTAAACGTGGTCAGGTCGGCGTCTTTACTGTGCGATACTTTAGTCTTCAACGCTTTCAGCTGGTCCTGAATCAAATCGAAATACTTCTCTTTTCTGGCCGATGCTTCCAGCGTACCGAGATCTTTTTCTACCTGTGTGGTGTAGTCATATTCTTTGCCGGATACCCACTTTGCAAAATCCTGATACTCAGCGTCGGTCAGGCGAAACTCGCGGGCGGGTTTGATGGTCGGGTGTTCCTGCCGGTACTTCACGGCGTAGTCGAAAATGAGGCCTTTGTTGGTCAGGCTCTGCGCAACGGGGGTGGGGTTATGATCCTCCACGACCACGTCGGGCAATACGCCCCCCCCGTCATATACTACGCGACCGGCTTTAGTTTTGAAAGCCGTTTTGAGCGAATCCGGTACTTTACCTACGCTGCCGTCGGCGTTGCGGTGGCTGTAGTCGATGGCCTGAATGCAGCGTCCGCTTGGAATGTAATATTTGGCCGTCGTGATTTTGAGTTTGGTATTGAACGACAGTTCGCGGGTGGTTTGCACGAGGCCCTTGCCAAACGTCCGCTGCCCTACCAATACGCCCCGGTCGTAGTCCTGAATGACACCCGCCACGATTTCGGCGGCTGATGCACTCCGGTTGTTGGCCAGCACGATGAGCGGAATGTCTAAGTCCATTGATGGGCTGAGGGCCGTGTATGTCTTGTTCCACTCGGTCACTTTGCCTTTGGTGGTCACCACTTCCGAATCTTTCGGGATAAACATGTTCGAGATGTCGATGGCCATGTTGAGCAGTCCGCCGGGGTTCTCGCGCACGTCGAGAATCAGCTTTTTCATGCCCTTACCTTTCAATTCCTGCACCGCCGTTTTCACCTCCCGTGCAGCCGTAGCGGTAAAATCTTTGAGGTCAATGTAGCCCACCTCGTCAGAAATCATGCCGTAGTAGGGTACGTTAGTCATCTTCACCACGTCGCGCATGACGCTCACGTCGACCGGGTTTTTCTGGCCGTACCGCTGCACGGTCAGTTTTACGGCGGTATTGTTGGCGCCTTTCAGCAGTTTACCGGCGTCGGGGTCTTTGCGGCTTCTGAGGTCCACCCCGTCAATTTTCAGAATCTCATCGCCGATGCGCAGGTCTGACTTTTCGGCGGGCGTTCCCTCGTAAATCATCAGCACGATATGGCGATTCTGCCGCTGCCCAATGAGCGCGCCAATGCCGTTATACCGCCCGGTGGTCATGGTGCGGTAGTCTTCAATCTCGTCTTCGGCGAAGAAGTTGGTGTACGGGTCAAGGGCTTTCAGCATGGCGTCGATGCTGGTTTTGACCATCCGGTTGGGGTTGATCTCGTCCACGTAATACAGATTCAGCTCTTTGAACAGCGTAGCGTAGATGTCGAGATTCCGGGCAATCTCAAAAAAGCGGTCGTCGGTTTTGAACGAATAGAAGGCCAGGCTGCCCGCTACCAGAATTGACGAGAAGAAGAGGGTAAACCGTTTGGATAGACGCATACGTTGTAGAGCTGTTAATGGGCCATTTTTTTCAGGGCTAATTTCATGCCTTTTTCTATCTCTTCAAACGAAATTATCTGTTTAGCGGTATAAAGAAACGCAATGTTGGAAGGAAAGGATTCCTGACGGGTCAGCAACGATTTGTTGAGCCGGTATGCTTCGCGGACGCGACGGCGAATCAGGTTGCGGTCAACGGCGCGTTTGAACATCCGCTTGGGTACCGTAATGACAATGGCGGGTAGGGAAGCAGCAGGTGTATTGATCGCTTCAGATATCTCTGCCGGTTGGGGGGCATGCGCTACTGCGTCCATGTACAGCACCCGAAACGGAAAAAGGTAGAACGTCTGAACCGACGCACTACCTTTTTTAAACAACTCGCCTAAGATTTTCTTACTGCAAAGCCGTTCTGATTTATTGAAAGTCAGCGGCATATCAGCGCGATTAGACTTTAAAGCGTTCGCCTTTCTTCTCGTCCGAGACGGTTAGTTTCCAGCGGCCTTTGGCCCGACGGCGGTTCAGCACCTGACGACCGTTGGCGGTTGACATACGCTCGCGGAAGCCGTGCTTGTTTTTCCGCTTGCGGTTAGAGGGTTGGTATGTTCTTTTCATGACTTATATGACCGTTAAACTTCTGAGTTTCAAAATGAGTCCGCAAAGGTAGAAAAACACGCTTAGTTTACCAAGTCACTTTTGAAAAACGAATTGGGGTTTTGAGTGGTTGAGTAGGTTGGACACTCTTGTCCGATCAAGCCATCAGGCTAACAATGTAGTTGCTGACGCGGCTTGGTCGGACAAGAGTGTCCAACCTACTTATATGCACTACTCCATCGCTCCCGATACCCAGCCGCACTACATCGCTGTCGAAGCCCGACTGACCGATATTACCCTTGCCGACGTGGACCTGCAACTGCCCGCCTGGCGACCGGGCCGCTATGAACTGCAAAACTTTGCTAAAAATATTCAGCGGTTTACCGTTGTCGATGCGCAGGGTAATACGCTGCCGTTCCGAAAAATCAGTAAAGACTGCTGGCGGGTACAGACCAACGGCGCGACCGAACTGACGGCCCGCTACAATTACTACGGTCTGCTGCCCATTGAGGCCCGGCTCAACGCGGGCAGCAGTTTCGTGAACGATACGCTGCTGTACGTCAACCCCGTGAACCTGTGCCTGTATGCCGAGGGGCGTATTGGCGAACCCTGCACGCTGACCCTGGATATCCCCGATAACTGGACTGTTGCCACTAGCCTGACGCAAACCAACGCCGGTCACTGGACCGCCACCGACTTTTACGAATTAGTCGACTGCCCCATCATGACCGCGCCAGCAATGCAACACATTACCTACACCGTGCAGGATATTCTGTTCCACGTCTGGGTGCAGGGTGGACGACGGCCCGATGGTGAACTGGTGTTTGACCCGGCGCAGGTGGTGTCTGATTTCGAGCGGTTTACGGCGCGGCAGCTTGACCTGTTCGGTGAGTTTCCCGAACGCGACTATCACTTTATGACCATCGTGTTGCCCGTGTCCCACTATCACGGCGTCGAACATCGTAACTCGACTATGCTCGTGCTGGGGCCGAATACCGAGGAAGAGTCAGGGGGACTGTACGTTGATTTGCTGGGCGTGGCTTCGCACGAGCTATTTCATACCTGGAACATCATCCGCATCCGCCCTGCCGAACTGCTGCCGTATAATTTCACACGCGAAACTTATTTCGAGACCTGTTTTGTGGCTGAGGGCGTCACGACCTATTATGGGGATCTGATGCTCCGTCAGTCGGGCGTGTTTGATGATGTGGCTTACCTGAAAGAGTTGCAGGTGACGCTGAAACGGCACTTTGAGCAAAATGGGCGGGCTGCGCAGTCGCTGGTCGAATCGTCGTATGATTTGTGGCTCGATGGGTACGAGAAAGGCGTACCGGACCGCAAAGTATCGGTGTATCAGAAAGGAGCCATTGCCGCGCTGATTCTCGATTTGCACATTCGGAAACTGAGTAATCACGCCCGTTCGCTCGATGACGTGATGCGCCGGATGTGGGCAGATTTCGGGCGACCGTTCGTTGGCTATACGCTGACCGATTACCGCATGGCAACTGAAATCGTGGCGGGCGAGTCGCTGAACTGGTACTATGACTTATGTATATTTGGCAATCAGCCGCTTAATAATCTGGTCAATGCGTATCTGAATTGGGTGGGGCTGCACCTGGTTTACGAATCGGCATCGCTGGAAGACGACGGTACCGAAAAACCCGCTGGCTACCGGCTGCTGGAACTGGACGATGCCACCGGCGCCGAACAGCGGGCGCGGTGGCTGAACGGACACGAAGCGATACACTCAGGATTGATACCCGAAAAAACCGTGGGAACGCCCACCGCAGCCAAATGACCGAAACCACTTTTGACCTGACCGCCCTGACCGCCGAGTTTAAACAGGCGATGCAGACACTTTACGGCGACCGCCTGTTAAAGGTAATTCTGTATGCCAATCTGGTAATTATGACTTTAGCTACGAAGTCAACCCAGCAGACGCTGTAATTGCTATGGAATACGCCAAAGAATTTCTGATCCATACCGAAGCTTATTTACGAAGTTTGGATTTGGTTAACTGACCTAATGATGAATCGCCTGTTACGCCCAATTGCTCTTCTTCTTTCTCTGCTGACAGCTCCCGTTCTGGCGCAGCCGATGCCCCAAAAGGCATGGATGCTGGGCCCTTTTGTGAAGCAGAACGCCATAAATCCTATTTTGACGGCGAAAGCCAACAGCACGTTTTTCTGCCCCGTTCGGCGCGAAACGGTATTCTGGGAACGGAAAGACGTCTTTAACCCGGCAACAGTTGTGCGTAAGGGCAAGGTTTATATGCTTTACCGCGCCGAGGATAACGTGGGCAAATACAATGGTACCTCACGGCTGGGGCTGGCCATTAGTACCGACGGGCTGCATTTTAAGCGACGACCCAAACCCGTCTTTTACCCCGCCAATGATTCGCTCAAAAAATACGAGTGGGAGGGCGGCTGCGAAGACCCGCGCGTGGTGGAAAGCCCCAACGGCGTGTACGTGCTGACCTATACTGCCTACGACGGCGATAAAGCCCGGATGTGCATAGCTACGTCCAAAGACCTCGTTACCTGGCAAAAGCACGGCATAGCTTTTGACCAGTACGCCAACGGAAAATACCGCACAACATGGAGCAAGTCGGGGGCTATTGTCAGCAAACGTATTGGCAGCCGAATGGTGGCGCAGCGTATCAACGGCACTTACTGGATGTACTGGGGCGACCAGCCCGACCTCCGCGTAGCCACCTCAACCGACCTGCTGCACTGGACTCCACTCGAAGACAGCACGAGTACGCCCATTCCCGTAGCCAAGTCCCGCCCCGGTACCCACGACGTCCGGCTGATTGAACCCGGCCCCTACGCTATGCTGACCGATGCCGGTATTCTGCTCATTTACAACGGCATGAACATTGCCCAAACCGGCGACTCCAGCCTACCCGAAGGTGCGTATGCGGGTGGGCAGTTGCTGTTCGACGCTAATGACCCTACCCGGCTCATTGACCGTTCCGATACATATTTTATCCGCCCCGACCAGCCTTACGAGATTGACGGGCAGGTAAATCAGGTGGTGTTTCTTGAAGGGCTGGTACCCTTCAAAAATCGCTGGTTCCTCTACTACGGCACTGCCGACTCCAAAATCGGCGTGGCCGTTGCGAAAGATGCGGGCAAATAGAAGGGTGCCAGTCGTTACTTCGTTAGCCAGCCGCCGGTAAAACCCGCCCGGTCCAGTCCGCGCCGGATGTGGGGATTCTTTTTCATCAGGTTCCAGACGAATTCCGAGCGCAGGTTTTCTGCCATGAGCAGAATGGGTCCCTGGTCGATGCCGAGGTAGTCGATGTCAAACCAGCCCTGCGTGGTAGGGCCATTCGAGATGCGGGCCGGGTAGCGATACGTTGGGTTGACCGCGTCGCGGAAGCCGTAGTCACCGTATAGTTTCGCGCCGTATTTGGTTTTCATAGCTCGCAGGGCCGGGATGCAGATTTCCGGGGCAAAGGCCATCGACCCGCCTGCCGCGGTGGGAGCAATGGTACCATCGTCCACAATCTGGGTAGCAGCCGCGCCCCGCGCCCGGTACGAGAAAAACGTCCGGCCATTGGCAGTGGTGTCGCTTGGCCCGTCGCAGGCGGTAAGGCCCCAGATATTGGGACCGTAGTCCTGCCACTTTGCCGGATTAGCCATGCAGTAAGCCCGGTTAGCGTACGTAGCCCGGCGCGAATTTTCGGCGTAGTCGATGCCTTTTTCGCGCATGTACGGGTCCTGAATTTTCCGAAAATCAATCCAGACGTGCGAGTACTGATGCCCGAACAGGGGGTCGAAATTAACGTGCGTCTGCCCGTAGAACGTGGCCCAGTCGTAGGTTTTTGTCCAGTTGGGCCATACCTCCGGCTCCACCGGGTGCGTGGGTGAGCCGAGCGCCAATACGTATAGCAGCAGGGCCTCGTTGTAGCCTTTCCAGTCGGCCTTGATAAACCCGGTTTCGGGATGCCAGCCCATCGAAATAGACGGTGGGCGGACCTGAAAAAACGTCCAGTCGGCGCGGTCATAAATTTGCTCGGCGAGTTGACGGATTTCAGTTTCGGCGGGGTTGTTCTGGTCAAAATACGTCTGCGCGCTCAGGACCCCACCCAGCAACAGGGCAGTATCGATAGTCGACAGTTCAACCTGCCTGAAGCGTTCGCCGGTTTTCATATCCAGGAAATGGTAGAAAAATCCTTTGTAGCCCGCCACCCCGGCTGCTTGGTTGGACTGGGGCGCCTTGGCAAAAAAGCGAAGTGTATTCAGCGTCCTTTCGGCAGCTTGTTGCCGGGTTACGTAGCCCCGTTCTACGCCCACCAGGTACGACGTTAGCCCGAATCCAACGGCGGCAATGCTGGCAAAAGAAGGCCGGGGAGCGCGGTCAGGTACCAGACCGTTTTTGGGGTTGGTCGTTTCCCAGAAATACCGGAACGTATCGCGTTGCAGACTATCCAGAAAAGCGATTTTCGACGTAGCCAGCTTCGCAGCCGATGTCTCTACCGACTGCATGGCCGGTTTGGGCTGGCAGGCAAAAAGGGTCAGGGGCAGAACGAGAAGAAGGAGTTTCACACGTATTGAGTTGGGAGAGACTGAAAAAACGCTCGAATACGGAATAGATTTGTCCGTTACGGCATCATGAAAAGCGCGGTAGTCCACGAAAGTTCACGGTTTTTCATGCGCTCTTTCTCGTAGAAATCCACCAGCCGCAACTTGTGGTCGCGCAGGAATGTCAGCACTGCCAGCGGGTCAGACTGCCCGTGGTACAAAGGCGAAAAGTTCAGCTCCAGCAGCACCGCCGACACACGCCCGGCCCCAAGCAGCGACGCTCCCCCACGCAACACCGACAGCTCGTAGCCCTGCGTGTCGATTTTGAGCAGGTCGATGTGCGTAATGTCTCGCTCAGCGCAGAAATGGTCAAGCGTATCGACCGAAACGGTTTCTTCAGAAACGGTGGTCTGGTCGGCAAAGATGCTTTCGCTTTGGTTACGGTTCAGAGGCAGCAGCGAACTCAGTTCCGATGTGCCGTAATTGTGAAACGTCTGTTGGCCAACGGCTTCGCCGAAGGCAAGCTGATGCAGTGATACCGTTCCGCCTGTACCAAACGATTGCTTCGACAGCCCGGCAAACGTAGCTGACGATGGTTCAAACGCATGAATAGACGGATTGGCGAAACAGTCCTGCAAAACCTTGATGGTTTGCCCTCTATTGGCTCCCACATCGAAACAAAGCGGGTTTTGTTTTGGTACGACCAGTGCCAGGTCACGCGCGAGATCATAACCCATGACCGCGTTTGGAAACTGCCGGGCCGCAAAGATGCCGGTTTTGGTAAGGAGAGATTTTATGCGGGTTTGCATAAGAGAAACCGACTATAAAAGCCCCTCCTTTCGGGGGAGGGGTTGGGGTGGGGTTTTACTTCGCCCGGATGGCCGTGACGGGGTCGAGACGCGAGGCTGTGAAGGCGGGGATGATGCCGGACAGCACGCCGATGACGCTCGATACGCCTACGCCCAGCAGGATGTTACCCGCCGTGAGCTGCAAATCCAGACTACCCAGCTTGGCAAAGGAGAGCAGATATACCAGGAAGATGCCGGCCAGACCACCCACCAGACTCAGCAATACGGCCTCGAACAGGAACTGGAACAGAATGAAGTAATTCTTGGCCCCCAATGATTTCTGAATGCCGATAATGTTAGTGCGTTCCTTTACACTCACAAACATGATGTTGGCAATGCCAAAGCCGCCAATCAGAATGGAGAAGCCGCCAATGACCCAGCCCGCTACGCCCAGCACCACAAAAATGCCGCTGATGGCCTGTGCCAGAGCTTCCGGGCGATTTAGGGCAAAACTGTCTTCCTGCTGGGGTCGTGTCCCCCGCCGGGTACGGAGCAGTCCGCGTGTTTCGGCTTCCAGTTCGGCCAGGCCCTTGTCATCATCGTAGCCCGCCACCACAATGTCGATGCTGGGGTTGACGGAGTGGAACATCTTGGCAAACGCACCAATTGGAATCAGGCACTTGATATCGGGGTTGCCGCCTACGTTGATGAGGCTTTCGCCCTTGCGCTGCTGCGTACCAATCACGATGAAGTTCAGGCCGTTGAGTTTGTAGGTTTTGCCAATGGGGTCCTGCGCCGGAAACAGATTCTCAGCTACGTCAGCCCCGATGATCGCTACGTTGCGGGCGTTGTCGATTTCCTGCTGGGTAAAGTACCGCCCGTCAAGAATGGGTACGTCTGATACCTTGTTGTAATCCAAGGTGGTTCCCTGAATCAGGGCCAGCATGCTGTTGTTGCCCTGCTTAACGGTAACGCGGCCTTTGAAGTCCATAGCCACCACGGCTTTGGCGTTTTCGAGTTTGGCCTGCAAAAATTTGTACTCGGTCATGCTCGGTTCGGGACGCTGGAAATACTTCCACCACTGGTACTCGCCCTCGCCGAATGACCAGGGCCATTTCTGCACGTAAATAACGTTGCTGCCAATGAACGACAGGCTGTCTTTGATGTTCCGCTCCAGCGAATCGACCAGCGTAAACACGGCGATAATAGCGAAAATACCCACCGTTACGCCCAGCAGCGAAAGCGTAGTGCGCAGGACATTGGACCGCAACGCCTGCCACGCAAACCGGAAACTCTCGAATGTCTGACGAAGAAACTGCACGTTGTATATGAATAAAGGAGCTTCTAAAAGTAACACCTGAATGCTGGGAGGCCAAATAGTTTGGGATGGGTACAACGCCCGGACGGATAAATGGTTAGATAGCCATTTTGGCTACGTCGCTCAGGAACGCAGTAATGGCCTGATTGACGGCTTCCGGCTGCTCGATGCTCGACGAATGACCCGCCCCCGGTACAACTATCAGCCGCGACCCGGCAATGGCTTCGTGTATACGCCGGGCCTTTGCCGGAACCGTCGCTACGTCCTCATCGCCAACCAGCACGAGCGTTGGCAGCGTAATGCTGGCCAGTTCCTCATAAACGCCTTTGCGGTCAATGACACCCGCCACGGCGCGGACAATGCTGCGTTTGTTCTGCTTTAACTGGTTGGCCCAATAGGTATAGTCCCTGGTGCGGGCGGGGTCGTTCAGGAACGTTTTGCCGAACATAATTTTCATGACCGGCTTCGCCACGGCCCCCGTTCCCAACCACCGGACTACCGTGTTGAGCGTCCGGTACTTTCCCTGATTTTCGACGGGTTCGGCGTCGGCGGAGGTTTCCAGCAGGATGAGCGAACGGAGCAGGTCTGGTCGGCGGGCGGCTAAGCGCATCCCGATAAAGCCACCCATCGACAATCCGGCGAAGTGCACCGGCCCGTCGCTCAACTGTTCAATCAGCCCGGCAGCATCTTCGTACAGCGTGTCCATGTCGTAACCATCGGGCGTTACCCGGCTTTTCCCCTGCCCCCGATGGTCATACGTAATGACGCGATATTGACGACTCAGAACCGATACCTGTTCGCGAAACATATGGCTGCTCCAGAGCAGACCGTGGGAGAACACAATCGTTTCGGGGCCGTTTCCCGTCGATTCGTAATACAGTTCGGCACTGTTGGCGGTTAGGTAAGGCATAAAATATAGCGGGGAAGTTGTAGTTTCGGGGGTTCGTTCTGATAAAGATTCAATTTTAACTGCTCATGCTGAAACGTTCCCTATCTGCTTCTTTACTGCTTGCTATCTTTATTGCTGCCTGCAAAACGCAGACTCCCGCTCTAAAAACAACCGCCAGCGTCCGGGAGGGGCAGGGCGTTTATCAGTTTGTGGAGGAAGACCCCCTCCGCAAACCGTTCTTCTCCGACCGAACCGGCGAATTAGGACGTAACGGCATGGTGGCCTCGGCGCACCCCGCAGCCTCTGCCGTGGGGGTAGCTATTCTGAAAGCGGGTGGTAATGCCGTCGATGCTGCCGTGGCGGTGCATTTCGCGCTGGCGGTGGTGTATCCGGTGGCAGGTAACCTTGGTGGGGGTGGCTTTATGGTCTACCGCGATAAGTCCGGAAAGGCGTATACGCTCGACTACCGCGAGAAAGCACCGGGCCGCGCCAGTGCCAATATGTACCTCGACTCGGCGGGTAACGTTATTCCGGGACTGAGTATCAGCGGGCATCTGGCCAGCGGAGTACCCGGCGCGGTCGATGGGATGGTAGAAATCCATAAACGGTTTGGCAAGCTGTCCTGGGCGCAGGTAATCCAGCCCGCCATTGACCTGGCCAACAACGGCTACGCCCTTACCGAGCGCGACGCTACCGGTCTGAACCGGGTCAAAGCCAACCTGCTGAAGATTAATCCCGGCAAGACTTACTTTTTCAAAACGACCAGCCCCGCCGATACCACTACTTGGCACACGGGCGATAAACTCGTGCAGACCGACCTCGCCAAAACGCTGCAACGCATTCAGCAGCAGGGACGGGCAGGCTTTTACGAAGGCGAAACGGCCCGGCTGCTGGCGCAGGAGATGCAGCGCGGGGGCGGGATGATTACCGAAGAAGACCTCCGTAACTACCATTCCGTTTGGCGCGACCCCATTCAGGCGCAATACAAAGAATACAATATCATTACGATGCCGCCAACCAGCAGTGGGGGCGTGGCTTTGGTGCAGCTCATGCGCCTGAACGAGCCGTATCCCCTCCGCAAGTGGGGCTGGAATAGCGATAGCACCGTGCAGGTCATGATTGAAGCCGAACGGCGCGTCTATGCCGACCGGGCCAAATTCCTCGGCGACCCCGATTTTGTGAAGATGCCCCTCGATCAGCTCATGAGTAAGGCCTATCTCCAAAACCGCTTTGCCGACTTCTCATTTGCCAGAGCAACCGACAGCAAGGTAGTATCGGGCGGTGCCATTCCGGGTTACGAAAGCATGGAAACGACGCACTTTTCCATTGTCGATAAAGATATGAACGCCGTGAGCAGCACCACTACCCTCAACGGCGGCTACGGTAGCCGCGTGGTAGTGGGCGGAGCCGGGTTTCTGATGAATAACGAAATGGACGATTTCAGCGTGAAGCCGGGCGTACCCAACATGTTCGGGCTGATTGGCAACAAAGCCAATGCCATTGCCCCTAATAAACGGATGCTGTCGAGCATGACACCAACCATTCTGGAAAAAGATGGGAAACTCTTTATGGTCGTTGGAACGCCGGGCGGCTCCACCATCATCACATCGGTGTATCAGACCATCCTGAACGTAATTGAACACGGCATGACCATGCAGCAGTCTGTCAACGCGCTTAAATTCCACCATCAGTGGCTGCCCGACAATACCATTTTTGAGAACGGAGCCTTTACCGAACCAATCGTTCAATACCTGCAAAGCCGGGGCTACCAACTCGAAAAACTCACCAACACCCTGGGTCGCATGGACTGCGTACTCGTCCGGCCCGACGGCACCCTGGAAGGAGCCTCCGATCCCCGCGCCGACAACACCGCACGGGGTTATTAGTGAAGAACGAAGAACGGGCTGACGCATACAAATCTTGCGTCAGCCCGTTCTTCACGCTACGCTCTTCACTCACTTCAGCGCGTCTTTCAGCATTTTGGCTTTGTCCATATGCTGTTGATCGTCGGTGACGATTTTCTGGGCAAACTCCTTCAGGGCGGGCTCGGTGGTGTTGTCAATCAGGTTTTTGGCCTTATTCATCGCTTTATCGTTTACGTCGGCCATGTTGTCGAGGTACTTCTTGTCGAAGTCCATACCGGCTTTTTCGTCGCGCAGTTTGTTGACCATTTCCTGAGCGTCGTTGCTCATGGTTGAGGGGAGCGTAACGTTGTACTTGCTGGCTTCGGCTTTCAGCCTTGCTTCATCCTCGGTGTGGGTATCTACGGTCTGTTTCGCGAAATCTTTCACGGATTGATTGGTAGCGCGGTCGGCGGCAATTTTGCTCATCTCCAGTTCGCTCATACCCGTGTTGGCCAGATCGACCATGTACTCGGCCACGTCCTTGGCGTCTCCTTCCGAATTGGCCATCTGCGTACCGGCACTGTTATTCTCGATTTTGTTGTCGTTGATGTCTTCGGCCGTGTCGGTAGCATCTTTTTTCTCCGAACAACCGGTGTTGAACAACAGGCCTGCAATTAGCAGGGCACTCATCAGATTCGTTTTCATAATCGTTGTTTTTGTTGAATTACCGATGTAAACCTATAGGATAAACTATTTGTTTATCAGGTTAACTCAGGATTTGCTTGAACTGCCGGGCGGCATCGCGGTGGTAGGCGTCGTTTTTCTTACGTTTCTTAGCCAGTTCGCGCACTTCTTTCACTATATCGTTGTCCGTCAGGTCGTTGGCCACGCGGGTGGCGGCTTCGTTGATTTCAGCAATCTGGTCCAGGTATTCGCGGTCGAAGGCGGTGCCGGTTTCCATACCCTGTAAGTCATCAACCTGGTCTTTGCCGTTGCTGCTCAGTTCGGTGGGTAGTATGATGTTGAGGGTTTTGGCCAGCTTGCGAAACTCCTGCTCGGCCTGCTGGTGGGCGTTGACAACCTGCTGGGCAAAATTCCTGGTCTGCGGATTCTGTGCTTTGGTCAGGGCTATTTTGCTGATAGCCAGTTCGGTCATGCCACTGCTGGTGAGGTCAACGAGACCCTCGGCGGTATCTTTGGCGTTTTGCTTAGCCTTGCTGTCCTGAGCCACGGACTGTTTTTCAATGCGCTCATCATTGGCTTTGTTGGCCCGGTCAACACTGTCTTCGCCCGCGCAGGCGGTCAGTAAAAGTAGGGCCGGGAGGAGGATACGTATATGCATGGTGGTTGTGTGTTTCTCAAAAGAACCCGCCCGCCCGGCAGTTGGTTTTCAATAGAAATCGTTGCGGTCTTTTCGTACAGTTGAGCGCAGCGGGACCGCGTGTGTCAGGTGGTCAGGGTGTCATGAAAACCCAGGTAATGCCGGTGTAGTGGAACGTAGGGTCAGTGGGTGGTACCCAGCTCCCCGTTAACGCTGCTTTTTGATTTGAGCTCACCGAAAGCCGCGTCCAGGTGTGCTTTCCCTGCTCATAGTTGAAGGTGACCCCATCATCGTCATAGAGATTCCAGACACCCGCTGTTTTCCCGTAATGCCGAACGGTTAGGGGAAGCTTTTCGGTGGCGTCGGGGGAGTGAAGCCTGGGCGGAATCATGGGGATAAGGCCACCGTCTTTCACGAATACCGGAATGTTGGCCAGACCGGGCGTTATGTCGATGACTTCGCCCTCGCCCGCTAATTTGCCCGTGTAAAAGTCGTACCATTTGCCAGCGGGCAGGATTACTTTTCGGCTGGTTTCGCCGGCAAACAGGGGTGCTACCAACAGGAAGTCTCCCACCATAAACTGATCTTTGATATCTTTCCGTACGGCCAAAGTATATGGATTATCCGTAGAACTGAGCGTTCCGGCGGTTGTGCGCTCATCGAATAAAAAGCCATCGACCAGGTTCATGGCCCGAATGGGGGGCTTTCCCTCAAAATGATACTGGGCAAAGGTGGTGTACAGGTAAGGCAGCAACTGCATTCGTAAGTTCATGACGGCTTTTACCTCATCGGCCACGTCGGGAAAGGTCCAGGGTTTGGTACCATCGGCCCAGGCGTTGAGCACCGCCATGGGCGAAAAGCAGACCGTCTGCATCCGGCGCAGCCACTCTTCCGACGTTTTGGACGAGCGGGCTTCGGGCGTCCATAATACCCCGGCAAAACTGCTGCTGCATAGGGCGGTAATGAAATCGCGGTGGTCGTAATAATCATTGTACAACACGTAAGGGAGAGCCGACGCGCCGGCATTGGACCCCCGCACCAGCCCGTATGTCCGCTGGTTGCGCTCCCGAAACCAGTCGGCGGTCATCTTCTGAAACTGTAGCCCGTACAACTGCCGCATCTGTTCGGCACTGACGCCGGAGGGGAACGTAGCCACATCGGGCCACAGCCACTGGTCGTAGCCGTCTACTTCATCCACTTTGTAACCTGACACGCCAATGGACAGATGCTGTTTGGAAAATAACTCTTTGTACAGTTTGCGAGCCGGGGGCATGTTGAAGTCAGGCACGCGGCCTACCCACACCGTATGCGAACCGGTATAAGGCAGAACGTTCTTGGAAATGGGTGAGTGGGACGAAACGTAGGGGTTAATCCATAAATTGGCCCGGGTGTTTTTGCTGGCCAACTGCGCCAGAAACCGGGCTGGTTGTGGAAAACGGGTACTGTCCCATACGAAGCTGTTTGGGTAAGAGTACGATTGCCAGCCGGGTTCCAGTCCCACAAAACTCAGGGGGTAGCCTTTGGTTTCGAAGTCCATTACTTCATTCAGGATTTGCTTATCCGTAAATAGCGTTGGCATCCGGTGCGTGAAACCCAGCCCCCATTTGGGCGGTAACGTACCCCCTCCGCAATACAGGTTGTACCGCTGCATCACTTCCATGGGTGTACGCCCGGCAAAGACGTACACCTCCGTGCCGGCAGTGGGTACAACCACATCGACCGCGTCGGAATAAGGTTGCGCATTCCAGGTACGGTCGGCATTG
>JACMPG010000158.1 GCA_014377625.1 Spirosoma sp. | reverse complement strand
TAGCGCATGGATTTGTTGCCGCCCGTGAACGAGAGCTGGTGATTGGACAAACTACCCGTGCGCGAAATAACGTCCATCCAGTTTGTACCCTGCCCAATGGCACTGATCTGGGCATCGGTAAAACGTGGGTTGCCGCCCTGACTTTTCTCCAGAACATTCAGGTAGCGGGCATAATCTCCCCCGTTCAGCACATCGATGTTGCGGGCAATGGTCTGCGTGGAATATGACCCCTCGTAATCTACCCGGCTCTGGCCTTCCTTACCGCGTTTGGTCGTAATCAGCACCACCCCATTGGAGCCACGCGAGCCATAAATAGAGGTTGCCGACGCATCTTTCAGGATTTCGATGCTTTCAATTTCGTTGGGGTTGATGGTCGCCATCGCATTGGTTGCCTGCCGGTTGCCCCCCGTACCAATGGCCCCGTTGTCGGGGTAGAGCGGAAACCCGTCGATGACGTACAGCGGTTCGCTGCCGCTGTTGATAGAGTTGGCCCCACGCACCCGGATGGAGATACCCCCGCCCGGTGCCGCCGAACTTTGCGTTACCTGCACACCCGCAGCCCGCGACTGAATAGCCTGATCGACCGATACTACCGGCATTTCCCGGATGGCATCGCCTTTAATAGTCGACACGGACCCGGTCAAATCACTCTTCTTGACGGTACCGTACCCCACCACCACAATCTCCTCCAGGCTCCGGGTATCGGGCGCAAGTTTAACGCTGAAATCGGTTTTGCTGCCGACTACCGTTTCCTGACTCATGTACCCCACGTAGCTGAACACCAGCGTCTCATTACTGGATGCGTTGAGCTTAAAGGTTCCTGAGGCATCCGTCGTTGTTCCTCGGGTTGTCCCTTTGATCGACACCGTTACGCCGGGAATACCTTCGTTTTGTTCACCGGCCACCCGTCCTGAAATAGGGGTCTGAGCGAGGGCGGTGAGAGTTGAAATGGCCAGCAAACAGGCTACTTGCAGGCATCGTAGAGCATTTGGCATATTGATAGAAAAGTTAGGTATATATGATTGGGTTGGGAGAAAATAAAAATAAGGCAATTTGTCAATGCTGATAAAATACAAAATTTTAAAGGGCGAAGACTATTTTCACAAAGTTGAAGGACCTAATTCACTTATTCAATGGAGAGAATTTTGATAATAATGGATAATATTATTAAAAAATAGTTAAAAAGACGGGCGCAGGCGCCTAAGTACCTGTATATGGGTAGAAGTCCATAATTCCTGTTTTTTCCAGAGAATCGTGACAAGCAGTACCAACCCAAATACATAGACAAAGCTGCGGCATGCTAAGAAAGAAAGAAGGCTTTGCCGGACAGCGCAGTTGCGTATTACCGACGGAACTGATGCGACAGATTGCAACGCACCCCTTGTGCGAAAACCTGTATATCACCGATATCGGCTACTACCCACACGCAGCCCTTCATGCCCGGGAACGACGGGAAGGTAGTCCAGAGCACATCCTTATTTATTGCGTCAAGGGTGAAGGATGGTATTACCTGAACGACCAGAAACACACTGTCAAACCCAATCAGGTTTTTGTTCTACCCGCCAACGTAGCGCACCGGTATGGCACTAATGCGACCAATCCCTGGACCATCTACTGGCTTCATTTTACGGGATCCCGGTCGCATCATTTTCTGAATTTCCTGCAACAGGATTCTGACGCATTGCCCATAACGGTATCGCCCCAACCCGAACGGTTTGCCCTGTTTGATGACATCCTGTCGCACGTTGAGATGTCGTACAACATGGACAGCATCGTCTATGCCAACAGTAGCCTGGCCCGCTTTCTGGCTACGTTCAATAACGGAGTGTACAATCCAAATCCGGTTAATTCGGTAGAAGATGATCCCATTAGTCGAACCATCACTTATATGAAAGAAAACCTCAGCCATTCACTGAGTCTTGAAGAACTGGCCGGTATTGCGGGTATGTCGGCTTCGCATTATTCGGCGGTTTTTCGGGAGAAGGTGCAGAGTGCACCCATCAATTTTTTCACATTCCTGAAAATTCAGGAAGCCTGCCGACTGCTCGAAAACACCCAGCTACGCATCAAAGAAGTAGCCTACCAGATTGGCTATGCCGACCCGTATCACTTTAGCCGCGTCTTCGCCAATGTCATGGGCGTCTCCCCCCGCGATTTTCGGAAGCTGCGTAAAGTCTAATCTGCCACTTCCTGCGTGAGCAGAAAATCGACCAGGTTGCGGTGGATTATGGCTCCCTGGTAGTTGATGTCCAGCGCCAGCACTTTATCAAAATATGCAATCGCCTGATTCGTGTGACCGTTGCCCAAACCCAGGTTGCCGAGGGCCATCAGGTAATAGCAGTGAATCCGGTTTCGTTCGTTGAGGTCCGTATCGAAAACCAGCATATCAGGTAGCGACACGGCGAAATAATCCAGTTTGATTTCGTCGTTCAAGTGGGTTTCGCCGTACTGAATCAGCTTTGTAAATAGTCGTTCGGCCCGTTCACAGTCGTTTAGTTTTTTCCAGGCTAACCCCTGATAAAAGAGTTTGTCAGGTTGCTGATCATTATAGAAAATGGCTTGTACCGGTGCATCGAATCCCGACGTGGCTCGTTCGTAGTACGTGATTGCTGTTGCCGTATCGCCCAATGCTTCGTGGGCCAGCCCTTTCAGGTAAAAAATATCGTTCTCTTGCACGCCGTATAGTTTCCCCTCACCCAGATTAAGGGGATAGGTTTCGGCATTGATCAGCAGGTTGATTGCCTCTGTCGGATTATCTGCCCGAAGTACCTGTTTGGCCAGTTCGATGTGGCTAATCAAATACTGACCGACTACTTTGCCTTCACCCCCTTCCCACGGGTGAAAATACCGGGCAGCCAGCAACGCGCGGGCCGTCTGATAGTGTCCCAACTGGTTGTACAGCGTGATGCGTTCGAGGTACAAATCGTCCCGCTGTTCGGTAGCCGTGCCATGTTTTTCCAGCAGGGATAGTCGGTCGGCGGGGGCGTGGTTCAGTTTTTTATACAACTGATCCAGTTCCATTAGCACCCGCGCATCGGTAGTGTCGAGCGCGAACGCTTTTTCAAGCATCCGAAGCGCATCGTCTGACCGCTGCAACTTGTTCTGATACGCCAGCGACAGGTTGCGGAATACCGTGGGGAAGGTGTCGTTCAGCTTGGCCGACTGCTCCCAGGCGTCGATGGCTTCCGGGTATTGGCGATTTCCATACCAGAAGTTACCGAGGTAATAGAGCGTATGGGCGTGATCATAGCCCGTCTGCGTAGCGGCCCATTGTAACACAATCAGTTCGTCGAGCCGATTGGGGAAAACATAGTCCGGGCTGGCTTCCGTCGCTTTTTTAAGATAGGTGTTGCACTGGTTGGTTTGCCCCAGACGGTCGTAGAAATAGGCCAGAAAATAATAGACAATCGGGTAAACGGTCGGTTTTGATTCAAAAAGTTCTAATAGCAACTGAGCTGCTTCGTCATATAACCCGGCGTGGCTGTAATCAAGCGCATATTCCAGATAATTATGGACGTAATACCGCATGCGTTTGTTCAACACCTGGTTCGCCCTGAACCCCGGTGATTGAGCAAGCCCGCTTATTTTCCCAGACGGCGACGGCACCCAAGAAACCTCCTCCTTACCCTGTTCAATCAGAACCTGCTCGAACAGGCAGCCGAAATGGAATTTGTCGATGGCCAGCGTATCGTCAATGAGTTGTTGGGCTTCTTCCGTTTTGCCCGTTTTGCGGAGTAAGGCCACTTTCAGATGCCGGGCAGAATGGCCGTGCCAGTTCCGCACCAGCGACCGCTCCACCAGTTCGAGGGCTTGTTTGTAGTTCTTTCGCCGGGTGGCAAGACGGGCAAGTTCCAGAAAACTGGTATCCTGCCAGGCCGCATTCCAGGTCGCTTTAAAAAACGCGTCGAACGCGCCCTCGTATCGAAATAACTTACTCAGGCACAAGCCCAGATTGTAGTAGGCTTCGCCATCGTAGGGGTTCGGGTTTCGGGCAGTGAGCGTCTGAATGGCTGCCCGGAAATAAGATTCAGCTTTGGCAAATTGGCCGCGTTTGTAGTACCAAAGTCCCAGCGCGTTATTGCAGCGGCTGTCTTTCGGGTCCCGGCGCAGGGCTTCTGCGTAGTAATCCGTTGCCGAATACGTCGCATGGCGGTACTGCTCGATATGCTGACCCGTCAAGAATAGCTGCTCATTATTCTCGACCTCGGCGGGGGCTTTGGCCGCAATAGCGGGTTCGGGAATAATGGGTTCGGCAGGGGTATCGTCGGGCTGATAGGCTACCAGTTCAACGCTGTCAGCGGTGGTCACGCTCACCCGAACGTCGGTTTGTTTGCTTGCCGTTACCGCTATGCTATGCAGAAACGGATTGGCCGGTGAGAGGTCAACGTGCTGCTCAAAAACGACCTGCTCCGCATGCGTTAACCGGACAATAGCCCCCGAATAAGCAGCTGTTGTATAGACGCTTATCTGAATTTCGTTCTCCGTAAATTCCAGATTGACAGCGGCTTCCTTCGTGGCGTTTTTGACGATGCCAATCTCGCTGTACGGCATGAAGTACTGCACGAACGTGCGTTCTTCATTGGGCATAATCCACGAAAAATCGGGCTGGTTATCGGTAAATATCCCCGTCATCAGTTCCACGTAAGGGCCATCTTCGTCGGTCAGGTTACGATCCCAGGCAAAGCCAAATTCACCGTTACCCCAGGTCCACTGCTTTTTGCCCGGCGACAGATGATGACTCGCTACGTGCAGCAATCCCCCCTTTGTGTCGTGCTCATACCCACCCACGAAATCGTACTTCGACTCGACCGCCATGTACGACGTGGGTACCGGGATGTTCTTATAGCGCGAAATGTCCGTCCCCGGCGAGTAATCCACTTTGTAATACGTGCCTTTGGCAATCGGAAACGACGAAACGTCCCGGCGACCGTGGTCGAAAACGGCGTGAACATCGGGCGGAAACACCGATTGGTAATGATCGTTCACTTTCAGGGCCGGGTTGCTCCACCACAGAAACGTCTGCGGCACGTGGGTGCGGTTGTAAAGTACGCCCTGAATTTCGAGGTAGGCCTTACCGGGGCGAAGCCGGAAACCGGCCATGCCTTTCGTGCCGAACATCCGCTCTACTTCGCTCACCCACACCGTTTTTGACCCGTCGGCGTGTTCTTCGGTCGTGAAATCGACGGCTTCAAACGTGCTGGGGCGGTGGTGTTGTGGCCAGTTGAACTCGATACCGCCCGAAATCCAGGGGCCGGTCAGCCCCACGAGGGCAGGTTTGATAACCTGGTTATAATAGACGAAATGACGATTTTTGACCTTGTCGAATGCCATCTGCACCCGTCCGCCCAACTGCGGCAGAATCATGACCTTCAGGTACTCATTTTCCAGATAAACCGCCTGATACGTCTGATCTTCTTTTTGGTCATTAATTTTCTCGATAACAGCATTGGGATAGACTACGCCACTACTACCCTGATACACCCGCTTTTCGAGAAACATCGGGTTCTTTTCGGGTTGTCCCACACCGTAAGTGGGGATAGTTACGGGTTCTTCCCAGACACGTACTTCCTGTAACATATCGTACTTATTGAAAAGGTGATGTATGTAGGGGATAAGATGACTCGTCAGAACCACTTCATTAAATCGTCCACAATCAGCGCGTGCCCGGCTTCGTTAGGGTGGTTTCCCTGCGCCATATACCGGCTCAGGCTGTCGCCCTGCTGACGCTTGGCATCAAACGCCCTGTAGCTATCCACCAGGCCCGTTTGGTATTTATCGGCCAATTGCCGAATCTGGCTGGCATGCTGATTGAGTTCATTATCGGGCTTGCTCATATCGACTTTCAAATCGGGCGAGGGCGTAAGCAGAATGACTTTGATGCCTGCCTGCTGCGCCTGTTCAATCATTGTCTGCCACGCCTTTTTGGCCTTTTCCAGACCAATTCGCCGGTCGTTGAGGGCGTAGTCGATAAACAGCACGTCGGGTTTGTGCGGTAAAACATCGGCTTGAAACCGGGCGGCACCCTGCTCGGATTGCTCCCCGCCAATGGCCGTGACCAGCACATTGATGACCGCATAGGGATACCGCTCTTTCAGCCGTTTCAGCAACTGATTTGGGTACGCACCCAGCGTATTGACCATCGGTGTTTTGAAATACCCCGCCGGGACGCTATGGCCGTGAAAGAGCAGCGTAACTGACCGATTCTTCGGCCATTCTTTGGTCAATTCTGTCTTGATGTCCGTCAAAAACGTAGCTGGGTCAGCCACACCCGTTGGTGCCGGGCGGGAAGCTGTTAGCAGGACAAGCAGGGCGAATACGGCTGCCAATTGGGTGGTTTTTTTCATGAGACAATCTAATTTTTAAGCGCCTGTTCGGGCTTTTTCGCGGTTAGTGCGTTGACCTCGTCAACCGACAGTACAACCGTTGGATTGAAGGCCTTCGTGTTCATGTAGTTCAGCAAACTATATCGCAGTTGGCGGGCCACCGGGCGATTCTCGAGGTCGTTGCTGATGTCGAAACTGCACAGCATCAGCCGCCCGTTGCCCACTTTCGCTTCTACGATGCTGGCCAGATAGCGGTTGTTAGCGAAGTTGTCGATCTGCCGCACAATGGGCGTTAGCCTGTTATCGGGCAAGATCATCGTGGTCGATTTGGTGCATAAATCCCACCACTGCCAGTCGGTGTGAAAATCGGTGGGGAAGTTTTGTAGGGCCGGGTGTTTCGGGTCGCAGAGCAGTCCCATCGTAATGGCCTGCGCCGGGAAATGCACCGGACTCCAGAACACGGGGACGAACTTGCCTTCCATGCCAGTCATCTGCTTGTAGTCGGGATTGAGCAGCACCTTTTTACCCTGCGCCAGCGCCTGCATAGCCTCGTCGGTGGACTGTGTGAAGACTACATCTGCCGAAACGTCGGGTACGGCAACCGGATAGACCCAGATATGCCAGGTGTTTCGGTAGGGGGTACCGGGCACCGACAGGGTCAGCGTAAGTTGTTTGGCCGTTTTGATACCCGATAGCTTCGCGTCGATGCCGCCGAGCGGGTTGCTGTTACCCACCGGCACCGCTATTTTTGGCAGTTTCCCTCTGGCTAACTTCTTGCCCGTTTCGTCCGTCAGTGTCCATTCGGGGGTTACGTTAGTCAGCGGAACAGCACCGAAGTTGGCGAGTTCGGCGGTGGCCGTAAAGTTTTCCGCGTTTGTATAGGTTGCTTTTGGGAAGCGTAGCAGCGGCACCACAGGCGAGCAAAATTGCCGGAATTCCTCGACGGTCAGAATATCCTTGCTGTCCCAAAAGGCATCAAGCAGACCAATATCTGCCGTACCCTGTCCGGGGAAATCGTGCAGGTCGAGCAACTGAATGCCACTCGCGGCTTTAGTGCGAAGAATCCGTTCCAGCTCCTCTTTGTAGAGAATGACCGCCAGTTTTCCGCTGGCTTTGGTATAGCGTTCGGCCAGTGGCAGCAAGCCTTTTTTCTGCAAATCATTCCGAATCGATATTAGACTGATGGGTTCCAGCACACCCGTGTATTTTTCAATTTCGGCTATGTTCGGAAACACGGCGTACTGTCCTACTTCGTGCGTCACGAGGGGTACGGGCATCCCCACCAGCGAAGCCGAGTAATCGGCGGTGAAGGCCGGAGATTGCTGGTTGAAAACGCCCTGCCCGCGCACCCAGCCCAGTTTGGTTCGCTGGGTGATGAAATAGTCATCGGCGGGTTCGGGCCAGCTCCCGTGGGGCGGCTGAAACGAGTACGAGGTCGTGGTGTACAAATGGCGTTTGTCGATCCGCTGGAGGTTGGTCATCAGGTCGGTCAGGAAGGGAATGCGCCCTTCCAGCTCATTTCCCATCGACCAAAAACAGAACGATGGGTGATTACCGTATTCCCGGCCCACGCGGGCGGCTTCGTCACGAATAAACTGGTCGGCTTTTGGGTCTTCGCCCACCAGCAAACTCCACAGTGGTAACTCAATCTGCAAATAAAACCCCAGTGAATCAGCTACGGCAAATGCCGCTTCGGGCGGACACCAGGAGTGAAACCGGATATGGTTCAGCCCGTACTGTCGGGCCGTACCAAACACTTTTCCCCAACCCGCCCGGTCGGTGGGTGGGTGGCCAGTGAGCGGGAAAATAGCGCATTCGAGCGTGCCGCGTAGAAACAACCGGCGACCGTTGATATGCAGTAAACTGTTCTGATTGGTTAGTTGCCGAACGCCAAACGTGGTCTGGCACTGACTTTTGCTTTTGTTATCATCCGCTACAAACTCGGCAGTCAGGTGATAGAGCGCTGGCGAAAATTCGTCCCAAAGTTTTGTGTCAGTACGCAGGTCATAAGCCATGTTTAGTTGATTCTGCCCCGTATCGAGTTTCACGGTTTGCTTTGCTACTGCCAGGTCTTTCCCATCCACCCGCGCCATGAGTTGCAGCATTCCGGTTGTAGGTTTCCCGGTTTTGTTCTGCAATTCGACTTGCACACCCACAATGTTCGCGTTCGCGTTGACCTGCGTTTCGGTGCGGAGGTGGCTGATATAAACCGGGTCGTGGGCGGTAAGGGTCAGTTTTCCAATGGCCCCGTTCCAGATAGTTTGGGTACCGTCGGTATAGGCGTGGGCCAGCGTATTGTGGCTGATTTCGTACTGCTGTTCATTGTTGATGCGCAACAGAATAGTGTGCGTTCCGGGAGTGAGCAGCCGGGTCAGGTCATAGCGATGCGGGGTGGTCAGGCTTTCCTGCTGTTGTGGAGTTGCTGGATTACCATCCACGTACACCCGGCTTTGCCAGAGCACCCGCTCCAGCGTCAGTTCAATCTGCTTACTCTGCCAACTCGCCGGCATGGTCACGGTACGCCGATACCATGCGGTGCCGATGTATCGGTGTTTACGGGCCAGTTGGTAGAGTGCCTCGCGGTTGAGCGACGGTTTCAGCGTGAGCGAATCGCCCAGCCCGGCTTCGTCGGTCGTGCCGGGAAAGTGCATCTTATACGGGTACTTATTTTTCAGCCACCGGTGCGCTCCGCCATCCAGATTGGTATCAAAGGCCACGTCCCATTCTCCCGCCAGCGAGAGGTTGGTTTGGGCAGAGAGGGATAGCGGTAGGAGGGTGAGGAGTAAAAGGTAAAGTAGGCGCATAGTTAAGCAGAATCAGGTTGATACGTTTTTTTGTCATTCCGAGGAACGAGGAATCTTCGGTAGTAGCAGATGACTTACTCAAACGAAGATTTCTCGTTCCTCGGAATAACAAAAGACATCCTCAATGCGGCATAAAAACCTCCTCCATTTCTTCCAGCGTCTTGCCCTTCGTTTCGCGGACATTGCGGAGCACGAAAATGAACCCAATTAGGCAAATGACGGCGTACAGCCAGAAAGGGCCGTAAGTACCCAGCGTCTCGGCCAGAATGGGAAAGGTAAATACGAGAATGAAATAGGAACCCCACAGGGCCAGAATCGCCACCGACGAAGCCAGTCCACGTACGCGGTTAGGAAAAATTTCCGAAATCAGCACCCAGGTTACGGGAGCCAGCGAGGTAACATACGTAGCGATGGCCAGCAGCACGAAAATAGATAATAATCCTGCCGAAGCACCCGTTTGCAGTAGCGTTGCGATGATGACGTACAGAACACTCAAACCAATCGCCCCAAACAGCATCAATGGCTTGCGGCCCAACTTAT
>JACMPG010000013.1 GCA_014377625.1 Spirosoma sp. | reverse complement strand
TGCCAGCGCGTTGGGTAGCATCTGCATCCCGTCGGTAAAACTGAATGACTGCTTCCGAACCGCCGACGATTGGTTTTTGATGAAGCCCCGCAGTACCGAGCCGTAGTCTCGTTCGTAAGCAATCAGCGACGCAAACGTTTCAGACACCAGCAACTGCTCCGGGTCTCCGGCGTAAATACCCGCTACAAACGGCCCTACGGCATAATCGACCAGTTCGGGCGTGAATCGACGCCGGAAAAACTGCCCCAGTGTTTCGCCGGGGGGTGACTTAGTTTTGTTACTCAGTTCGCGGAAGATGGCCCATTTGGTTTTCCAGCTGAAATAAGACGGTTCGCCGATGCGACCGAACAGCAGCGACGCCGGGCCGGACGGCAACGCCCGGTATTTACCATCGCGAAAAATGAACCGAGCTTTACTAACCGGATTGGCAAACACCAGATGGGGGGTCAGTCCCAGTTCGTCAAGCCAGGCCAGCAAAGTGTCGTCGCCGAGGAGGGAGTTGGGGCCGAGTTCACGCACGTAACCTGCCGGATCGCACCGGGAACGTATATAACCGCCGGGTTCATCACGGGCCTCCCAGAGGTGATAGTCGATACCGCGCTGTTGCAGTTCCCAGGCCAGGGTAAGGCCGGAAATGCCCGCGCCAACAATGCCGATCGTCATGATTTTGCGGGCTTCTTACGGGAGGTGGCAAGTTCTTTCTCCAGTTTTTCCACAATCTGTTTGTAAATAACTTCCATTTCGCGGGGATGCGATGAATAGTACACGTAACTCTTCTCGTAGTCCATCGTATCAACGCCATGTTTGCGCAGAATACGGGATTCGAATCGTTTGTACATCAGATTAGATGAGTCGATTGAGGCAACACCCAGGCGGCTCACGCGGGCTTCGGCCAGGTGTACGTCGGTCAGGATATTGGCCATCTTGTCAGTGTCGACCAGGTTATCGGGGCGGTTGTCAGTTTGGCAGCCGGTTAACAGTCCGATCATCAGCACAAACCAGATCAGAGTACGATATAGATGCATCGGAAGAAAATGAAGAGACAAGAGTACCTTTGTCAGGTCAATCTTAACACAGAGGAACGGAGATTTGCACGGCGAGAACAGAGTTAAACAGCCCATTTTTAGCATAATTCAACTCTATTTTTTCGTGCAAATCTCCGTCTCTCTGTGTTAAAATAGTAAAGGCTGACCCGCCGGGCAAAGTTCGATACGTACCGTTAAAATACCCTAATTCCGAATGGATATAGACGAGTTTCTGGCCAAACTTCGGCAGTTCGACATTCGCATTCGTAAAGCGGTCAACTCGCAGATGCGCGGTAGTTTTCGCTCCATTTTTAAAGGTACCGGTCTGGAATTTGCCGACCTTCGTCCTTACCAGTATGGCGACGATGTACGGTCTATCGACTGGAACGTATCGTCGAAAGGGCACGGTACGTTCGTGAAGGTGTTTCGCGAAGAAAAAGATCAGACCGTTTTTTTTATGGTCGATGTCAGCGCGTCGCAGATGGTAGGGCCTCGTCACCGCAGTAAACTGGCAGCTACCAAAGAAATCTGCGGGGTACTGGCATTATCGGCCATTCGCGAAGCCAGCCACGTGGGTATGTACTGCTTTTCAGATCAGAACGAGCTGTACATTCAGCCGGGTAACGGCATGAAAACGGGATATGGGCTAATCATGAACCTGTACAAGCTCGTGCCGCAGTCGGACCGAACCAACATTGCCGATGCCCTGCTCTTTACGCTCAACCGCCTGAAACGGCGCAGCGTAGTGATTCTGCTGTCGGACTTTATCGATCAGGACTACGAACACAACCTGAAGGCCGTAGCTAAAAAGCACGATCTGGTCGTGATTCACCTGTACGATCAGCGCGAAGTAAACCTGCCCCGGCTGGGTATTATTCCGGTGCATGATCGGGAAAGCGGCCAGACAACCTGGGTCAATACATCATCGGCAGCGTTTCGGTTAGCTCTGCACAATACGTTCCGGCAAAATCAGGTGGCCCTGGAAAAACTTTGCAGGCAGTATAATGCCAGCTACGTAGCCCTCGACTCGCAGGAAGATTTCGTTCCCAAACTTGTGGATCTGTTCCGCATCAGACGATGAACGTACCTGCTTATCCATCATTTATAAAACGAATACCGGGTCGCTACATACGTCTGCTGCTCACATTTATCCGCATCGGCGTACCGATTCATCTTTCATCTTTCATCATTGCCCACGCCCAGACGCCACGGGTAGAAGGTTCTTTTCTGACCGACAGTATCGAGATTGGGCGGCCTTTTCAATACGTGCTTACGTTCGATCACGCGCCCACGGTCGATGTTTTATTTCCCGATACTATCCGTCAGTTCAGCCCGTTTCTGGTGCAGCAGGTAGCCATATTTACGACCAAAACTACCGGCAGCGGTCGTCGGGCCGTAAGCCGGGACAGTGCCGTGTACACGCTGGTATCGTTTCAGGTCGATGCAATTCAGGTGCTTCAGGTGCCGGTGCAGCAGATTAAGGATACTGACACCACCAGGCTCATGACGCAGCCTGACACGGTGGTTCTGCGGTCTGTTCTGGCTGTAGCTGACCAGTTGCCAGTGAACCCGCATACGGGTCTGCTGGCAACCGAAACCGACGTCATGCCGTTGCGACAGCAATTCAATTATCCATTGCTCGGGGTTAGCCTGCTATTGGCGGGTATTGTGGGGTTTCTGATGTATGGTCTGTTTCGGCGACCCATCCAGCGGTTTTCGAGTTTGTACCGGCTTAACCGGCGGCACATCCAGTTCCAGCGTGAGTATAATCGGCTGAGCCGAAACCTCAACATTGATACCGCCCCCGATTACGCCAATCAGGCTATTATTCTCTGGAAAACGTACCTGGAAAAGCTGGAAAAACGGCCCTACGTATCGCTGACAACCTCCGAGATTGCCGAACGTCTGGCCGACGACCGGGTAGCCAACGCCCTGCGCGAAGCCGACCTGATGATCTACGGCAGTGGGTACTCTGATCAGTCACAGCCCGCCCTTCATGTTCTGAGCGACGTAGCAACCCAGGCCTACTACCAACGGCGCGAAGTTCTACGCGGGTAGGAGAAAGGAATGCGCTTAGTTTTCCCTCACTTCCTTGATTTTATACGCTACGGCCTGACTGCCCGGCTCGGCGGCTTCGTTGATTTGTTGGGCATACTGCCGGGTAAAACTCGCGCCGTAGTAGAAAATTAAGGCCGCGTAAAACACGAATAGTAAGATCAGAATTATGGCTCCCGACGCGCCGTACAGCGATCCTACCGAGCTCTGAATCAAGAGTTTATTCAGTACCTGCTCGCCAATTTCGACCAGTATGCCCGTTACCAGCGCACCTACCCCCACCGCCCGCCAGCGAATACGGATGTCGGGCAGGAACTTGAATACCACCGCAAACCAGACTGTCAGCACCAATACCGACCATACGTGCTGCCCGGCATTACGTAGCCAGATGACATGGCTTAAATCGCTGTTCAGGGGCGACAGCAGCCGATGCACCGCCAGCGAACCGGTGAACAACAGCCCCGAAAAGATGATAATGCCAAAGGCCACCGCCCGCTCAATGAGCGTATACCAGACGCGTCGGTCGGCGGCTGGTTTTACATTCCAGAGCTGGTTGAGCGAGTTTTTGATAATGGCAAACAGCGTAGTGGATGCCAGTAGTAGTAGAAAAATACTCAGCCCGGTTTGTAGTTGCCCCGTGGGCCGCTCCTGAATATTCTCAGAAATATCCTGCAACTGTTTTGCCCCGCTGTAGCCGAACAGGTTAGCCAGTTCCCGGAATAACTGCCAGCTTACCCGCCGGTCATGTCCATCGAGCAGGTTGCCGTAAACCTGGCTCAGGATGATGGTAATCGGCGGCAGGGCGAAGAACGAAAAGAAGGCCGTAGCAGCCGCCATCCGAATCGGGTCGTTGGTTTTCAGGTTCGCGAAGGCCGTTGATGCCACGCCAAGCCAACTTTTGAGAGGTTGCGCCATATATCCTGATCAAACGGCCCGTTTAACGACCTGGTTTCCTGATACGCCCAACAACGAATACCCGGCGTTAGATACGGCTTTCGGGATAGGTTTTCTTATGGCTAACTGCCAGAATCTGGTACTGTGCGGGTGTCAGGATGGTTTTGTACTGCCGCACCTTGTCGTCCTCAACTGTCACGGCCAGCGTTCGCAGTTTTTTCTGGTTCATCCCCGACTTTTTCAGCGCCTTTACCCCATCATTGAACGCTACGGTAGCGGTGGTGATAATTTGCCGGGCGCGGGGCAGTTGGACATCGGTCAGGCTCAGCCGTTTCTGGTCGAACTTAATCACCGACTTGATAATCATGCCTACCGTAGCTCCGTTGTTAAGCAGCGCGAATTTCTGGTTTTCAACGGCCTTATCCTGCCCAAAAGCAAACGTGATAGAGCCAGCAAGGAGAGCGGTAAGGAGCAGGGTTTTCATCTGATTCATGGCCGAAGATACTATTTCCGGCTCACAAACCGATTGCCTTCGATGTAATACCGGTAGGGTAGCTCAGCACCGAACTTGATGCCGATTCGGGTGGTCGTTACCATCTCAAAGTCGTGATAAGCTGGACCGATGATGGATATATTACCGGTAGTAAGCGAGGTGAAATTATGGTCGTGCCGGTCAATACCCATCGAAATGGTAAGTTTGCCGGGGCCGTTGCAGAGGTTCCGGTAGCCGTCGGTGGTGCTGGCGTCGATGGTGTTCTGGCGGTAGCGTTCAAAGCCGGTTTTAAACGCTTCGTTGCGCCGGTGCTGCATCATGTCGGTGCCGGTGGTGGGTTCGAGGGCGCGGATGAGTACGGCTTCGCCCACGCCTTTGGGGCCGGTCACGACGTTGATGCAGTTGTAGTGGTTATAAATCTGATAGACGTACAGCGTACCGGCGGGGCCGAACATGGCTGCGTTGCGTTTGGTCTCGCGCCGGTACGCATGGCAGGCCGGGTCGCCGGTGATGTAGCCTTCGGTTTCGACGATAATGCCCGCCGTTCGGCCCTCGGGCGAGTCGTGCACCAGTTCGCAGCCGAGCAGGAGTTGTGCCAGCGTGAGCGTATCGTGTTCGTAAAAATCGTCGGTAAGTTTCTGCATGGCCTACAGAGTTATACGCTCAATCAATTCCCTTTGTTTCGGCTGGTGTGATACACGTCGAGAAAGACGAGCGCGTCTGACTCAACTTTGTAAATCAGCGCGTACGTTTTTCGATAAATAGCCCGACGGTAAATGCCACTGGGTGTCTTCATATAGCTGTATTCGGCAAATACGTACGGATGGAGCGGGATTTTTCAAGCATAAAATTTATTAGTCCATTCGTTGTCGTGGCTTTTCGAGCAATTTACAACTTATCTAATTGCTGAAATCCATATCGGGGCGGTCCAGTTTGCGCTGACTGCGTTTGAACGTAGCGTTGGGTTTACCGAGCGGAAGCTGGAGCGTGAACTTGTAATACCGCACGTCGCGCCGGTTCATTGACTCCTGAAAAACCGTTGGCTGGTCATAGACTGTTACGTACCGGCGCGAGTTGAACATGTCGTTGATGGTGAAGACCACGCTGGCCCGGTTTTGCCAGAAACTCTTGCGCAGGGCAAAATCTGCCGCGTTTACGGCCCGCCGGTAGCCCTGCAACGATACGCCCCGGCTGTCTCGGGTGCCGGTGAGCTGCGCCGTTATGTTGGCGGGAAATTTGTAAGTCAGGTTCAGCTTGGCATTATAGACCCACTGTTGCGTGCTGAAGGTTTCGGTCTGTACGGCAAACGAGCGGGTGTTGGCACTGGCCAAAATGCTGAAATTAGGATGCAGGTCGAGTTTCAGCGTCTGGTCGAGACCATACTGAATGTCGGCCTTCACATTGATAAATGTCGTAACCAGAATAGATGAGTCGGTGGCTGAGGGTTTCGTAAACGGCTTGATGGTGTGGTCTTCGTAGATGTAATAAGCCGTTGCCAGCCATTGCAGTTTGTTGTTGGTACGCGTGTAGGTCAGTTCGGCCGTGTTTATGAACTCCGGGCGCACGGCCGGGTTGCCAATGGTGATGTTCTGCCGGTCGTTGGCCTGAATGCCTACAAAGACGTGCCGGAAGTTGGGACGACCCACTTTACGGCTCAGACTCAGGCCCAGTTCTTCGGTCTTGCTGAGTTGCTTCGTGGCCGAAAACGACGGGAAAAACGACTGAAACCAGTTCTGCCCCGCTTTTGAAGGATAATTGTAGCCAAACGTACTGCCGTCAAACCGCGACAGACCGTACAAGCTCGACTGCTCCAGCCGTAACCCCGCCTGAATGGCAATACCCGAACGCAACTGGCTGGTATATAGTGCGTAAGCTGCGTTCACTGTTTCCCGGATTAGGGCATCCTGCGAATAGGATTGCAGTAGCTGATAGGTCTGGTTGGCTTCGTCCAGCTGGCTGAAGAGGTATTTCTGATCGCGGGCGTACGTGAAACTCCGCAGACCAAATTCCCACTTGGCCGAGTCTGAAACGGGATGTGTGTAATCGAGCTGGGCCAGATACTGATTGCCAATAATACGCCCGTCAATACGGTCACGTTCGGGATAGGTAGGTTGCGAAACGCCGTTGGCATCGAGCGAAGTCGTGAGCCAGTTGGCCGCGTTGGAGACCTGATTGCGGGTAACGGATGTAACCAGATTCAGTTCCTGTTTTTTGCGGGTAAAGCTGTGTTTCCAGTCAAATTCGGCACCCAGGTTGGTGAAATTATTCTGCGGGTCAATGTCTCGACTGCCGTAGCCCGTGCGGTTCTTGTCGGCGTTGCGATAGGTGTATTGCTGACCGGAAACGGTGTTGTACGCGCCAGCCGCCACGTTACCCGCTACCGAGAACAGATTGCGGTCGTTGGCCTGATAGTCAACCGCGAGCCGGCCATTCTGAAAGCGGTTGTTCTGGTTTATGGTCGTATTCTGATTGAAAAAGCTGGTGGGTGTATTCGTTTCGGCTATGCGGTTGGTGCGGTTCACGTAGCCTGTGAGCGGGTTTTGGGTGGCGTTCAGACTGTACAGGGCCGTGACGTTCCAGCGGCCTTGGCGAAAGTCGAGGTTGGCGGTTGCATCGTAGCGGCTATTCTGCCCGATGCTGCCCGTAACCTGCCCGTTGTAGCCCGGTTGGCGGTTCTTTTTTAGCACCAGATTCACAATCCCGCCCGACGTGGAGGCATCGTACCGCGCCGACGGATTGGTAATGACTTCTACCGATTCGATCTGATTGGCCGGAATCTGCGCCAGCGTCAACTGGGTGGGTTTACCATTGATGTAAACCGTTGTGGCCATGTTCCGCAGACTCGGATTACCGTTTTCATCGAGCGTAATAGACGGTACGTTTCGGAGTAGTGATTCGGCGGTGCCGCCGATGGTGGTCAGGTTTTTGCCGACGTTGAACACCCGCTTTTCGGTACTCATGGTCAGGCTCTCTTTCTCGCCCGTTACCTTCACCTCGTTCAGCAATCGGGCATCGGCCCGGAGTACAATCGTCCCTAAATCGAGCGAAAGCTGGTTGGTAGTCAGACTGCTGCTTTTTACAATAGACTGATAGCCAATGAACGATGCCCGGACCCAAACGGGCGAAAGCGGTAGATTGGGTATCGTAAACCGGCCCTGTTCATCGGTCTGCGTACCTCCGGTCAGGGTGCTGTCGGCACCGGTTCTGGTCCAGACCGTAACGCTGGCAAACGGCATAGGTTGTTGGGTGGCGGCATCGAGCAGCCGACCCGTAACCTGCCCGCTCGTGGGCAATTCCTGCGCGTTGATTTGGCTGGATAACATTAACCAGCAACAAACAAATAGACTGGCACCGATTGAAAAGAACGCACGCATAATCTGATAAAGTTGAACACAAACTACCGCCCCGAATCTGGAGACAATTTGGAGAGCGTATCGAAGAAACTGGTTAATGAATTTACCGCGACGAATATCCGGCAGTGACTACTGACTTTTCCAGTTCGTTTTGAATGGCTACCTGCGCCTGCGCCACAACGTCATCAACGGTTTGCCCGGCGGGATCTATGGCATCGAGCACGGTCCAGTACATGCTGGTAAAAGACCGCAGCGGAAATAGCCCCTTCGGATTGAACCAGCCCGTACCGCGAATGGCCACCGGCACTATCAGGGCCGAGGGCGCGCGTTTGAGTAGCACTGACATACCACCCGTGGCAAACGGCCGCATCTGCCCCGATGCCGAGCGCGTACCTTCGGGAAAAATCACGACCGAGTGTTTGGTCTGTTCAATGTGTTTAGCCAGCCGTGCAATCTCGGCGATGGCCTGCTTGGGGTCTTTTCGGTCGATGAGGGCGGCATGACTTTTTCGTAGATTGTATGAAATACCCGGAATGCCGTGTGCCAGTTCTTTCTTCGAAACGAAAATGGGTGTGTGCGCCCGCAGAAACCAGATCAGGGGCGAAATGTCGAACATGCTCTGGTGATTGGCTACGAAGATAAGGGGCCGGTTTTTGGGGATATTTGCCAGTTTCCGATAGGTAATGGTGCTGCCGGTAAGGTACCATCCGTAGGCAATGGACGCGTTCATCCAGTCTACTACGCGCTTCTGAGCCGGTTTTCCCATCCCGTTAAAGGCCAGCACCTGAAGGACGTGAAAAACCAATAATACAATTCCAAAATAGAGCAAATAGACGCAGCTCAGAACGTAGTCCAGCACTTTTTTCATACAAATTAGAGAGATCGACACGATCCCGACGCGCTTTTTGAGTCAAAAGTACGAATCCACTGCACCTCCCAGCCGACAAAAATCCGAAACAGCGGTAACTTTACCCATACTTTCGTCTTTCCCTTGCTATGGATACTCCAACTATGACCCTTTCCGGCTCCCGTTTCGATGTTATGCAGTTCGTGGGTGAACGCATCGATACCGTGCTGGGCAATTTTCTTAAACCTATTGATTCCAATTGGCAACCCGCCGATTTCCTGCCCGACTCCACCCAGGAGTCCTTTCTGGCCGACGTAAAGGAATTTCGCGAAAGTGCCCGCGAATTGCCCTACGACTACGTGGCCGTATTGGTTGGCGATACCATCACCGAAGAAGCCCTGCCTACTTACGAGTCCTGGCTTATGGATATGATAGGTGTTGACCAGCAAAAGGCCAATGGCTGGAGCCGCTGGATTCGCGGCTGGACCGCCGAAGAAAATCGGCACGGCGATTTGCTTAACAAATTTCTATACCTGTCGGGCCGGGTAAACATGCGGGCTATGGAAGTCTCGACACAGTACCTCATTGCCGACGGCTTCGACATTGGCACGGGCCGCGATCCGTACCGTAACTTTATCTATACGTCGTTTCAGGAACTGGCCACCAATGTCTCGCACCGCCGAACGGCCACGCTGGCCAAGCAGGCCGGCTGTGCACAACTCTCCAAAATATGCGGGGTGATTGCCTCTGATGAAATGCGCCACGCCAAAGCGTATAAAGCGTTTGTGAAGCAGATTTTTGAGGTGGATGCGTCCGAGATGATGCTGGCATTTGAAGACATGATGCGTAAGAAAATTGTGATGCCCGCCCACTTTCTCCGCGAAACAGGTGTAAAGATGGGGCAGACGTTCAGTCACTTTTCCGACGCGGCCCAGCGCATGGGCGTTTATACCACCCACGACTACATCGACATTGCCGACTCGCTGCTGATCGACTGGAACATTGCCGACATCCGCGATTTGAACGATGCCGGTCAGCGTGCCCGCGACTATCTTATGGCGCTACCCGCCCGCCTGCGCCGGATTGCCGAACGTACCAAAATTCCAACGCTCGAATACCAGTTTAGCTGGATTGCCTAACCTATACAAATCCGTACTGCCCCAATCCGGCTGTTAGTCAGCTGGGTTGGGGCAGTACGTTTCAATTGATTTTGATAATTCACCACGAAGCAGCGTTTCCCGGATAAAGGTAAATATCGACTAATGATGCGACATGAACCGCTTGCTAAAACGGTTCGAAAATACTTATACCTTCGCTTGCTAAACTGCTCTAAAATAGCAAGTTTGCGGGGCAATTGCACTCTCGTAAGTGAGTGATTATCCACACCTTACCTAACATGTCTGCGCCCCAGATCATATCTATTGGGCGAGCGTCCGATAATTCGCTCGTTATTGATAAACCCAGCGTCAGCAAATACCACGCTGTCGTGACGTTTATTACGGATCATGTTGTTCTGCTCGAAGACAAAAACTCAACCTTTGGCACTACCGTTGATGGTCGCCGGATTCAAAAAACCGTTATTGGGCCCGAAAGTGCGGTCATTCTGGGTCAGGTAGAACCGCTGGACTATCGGCAGGTGCTGGGTCTGCGCACCGGCGCTGCGGCTCCCCGCCCGGCTTCGATTCCGCGCTCCGCGCCCGCACCAGGCCGCGATCCGCTCGATTTTCGCAGGCCGTTTGCCGAACTTGAAAAGGTACAGGAACTCTATCTCGCCACCCGCGAGTCCATCCAGATCAATAACCCCCGTCAGCAGGCGCGGCTGCGGGCTGCGTTTGGGCTGGTACCGCTCGTAGGGCTGTTTCTGGGGCCTATTGGTATTGCAGCGGGCGTACTCGGTTCGGCTGTCAGTCAGATTCTGGCCGCCGAGTTCCTGAACCCATCGCAAAAGCTCATCGCCCTCGAAAAAGAGTATAAACGTACGTACGTATGCCCTAATCCGGCCTGTCAGAAATCGCTCGGTAACGTGCCTTTTCTGGACCTGGCTGCCCGAAAGCAATGCCCCTCCTGCAAAGCGAGGTGGTCCGACTAACCAATTAATCAACCACTAACTTCTATCGCATCATGAACGAGTACCAAGAGTACGACGACGACGCTACCAGCGTTCAGGGTTCGCCCGCCGAAACCGCGGCTAAACCGCTCAACAAAGATCAAAAGTCGGCCATTGCTGCTGCGCTCGTGGGTACAGCGGCCCTGGGTGGTGCCGCCTACGGCATGTCGCGCTTCCTCGACGATTCGGGCGAAGGAGCCGTAGCGCAGGAAACCCCGCCCCCCACCGATCACTCCGCAGATACCGATGGCTCCGGTAGTGGCCTCAACGACGGCCTGGGTAACGCGAACGCGCTGTCGGTGAGCAATGTAACGATGCCCGCCGAGGTGCTGGTCGATACCACCACCAACCGCGACGATATGACTTTTGAAGAGGCATTTGCCGATGCGCGGGGTGATATGGGCCCGGGTAATTATTTTGAGTGGCACGGCAATCTCTACAATACGTTTTTCAAAGATGAGTGGGATGGCATGAGTCCTAACGAACACCAGGATTTTCTGGCTACTGTTTATGGCCCCGACTCGCCGGAAGCGGGCGGTGGCGGTGGCGGTGGCGGTGGCGGTGGTGCACCCGGTGGTGGCGGTGGTGACGTGATGGCTGAAGCCAGTACCCACGCGGCTGCCGCAGCAACCGTGGCCGTGGCCGACGTGCCGCCCCCTATTGAGAGTGATGGATTTCCGGATATTACGGTCGAGGAACCGGCCCATGACAATGTACACGCGGTGGCCAACGTAACCGTAGAAACCGACGCACCCGTTCTGCCCGGCAGCGACCCCAACGCCGGGCTGCTGGCCAACGCCGACGTAGCGATGGCCGAACTGGATGGTAATCAGGTATCGGTCTTCGACAGTGACCGCGACGGTCGGCCCGACGCCATCATGGATCATGATAATGTGGTGCTGATTGACACGGACCACGATCAGGTGCTGGACACCCGCGCTACCTACGATCCTCAGACGCATCAGCTATCCGGTTTTGAGAAGGTTGATCAGCCCATGAACATCGACGGTAGCATGGAGACTCTGCACAATCTCGACAATCACGCATCGGCTTCTATTGCCAGCTCAGCCGACTTTGGGGCCGACTATAACCCCGACGCTGATATTACCGATTACGTTGCCTAACCTCCCGCCGTCCGTTGATGGATGCCCACAACGGACGGCTTATTCTGTTTGCGCTATGCCTGCTGAGCCGTTACGTGTTGTTTGTGGTAACCCCAACTGTAAAGCGGGTCTGCTTATCAAAAATGCCGAAACCCTGACCAACGCCAAATGCCCGCGCTGTGGCTATATAAACCCGCTGCCCCCGGCACCGGCGCCTGTGGTGGCTGCCAATAATGCCGATGCCACGATGCTGTTTGGGCGGATGGCGGTACCCAGCCAGCCACTGCAGTCAAACACCCTGGGCTGGCTAATCGTAAAGGATGAGCTGACCGATACGCAGACATTTACGCTTCAGCTGGGTGCCAATACTATTGGGCGGCAATCGGCCAGACGACCGGCCACGCACGTCATCGTTACCCGCGATGAGTACATGAGCCGCCCTCACTGTACTATTGAGGTACGCATGGGCAAGCTGGGACCGGAATATATCCTGCAAGACGGTGCATTGATTGACGGCATCTGGAAAAATAGTTTGAACGGAACCTACCTGAATGGTAATGAGCCACGACTAAGCCAGTACGAT
>JACMPG010000012.1 GCA_014377625.1 Spirosoma sp. | reverse complement strand
CTTTTTCGACTAACGGAATCAGTTTATCAAATCGTTTTTTGTCGTACCCAGTGGCGGACCTCCATTGCCTCTCTGTTTTGAGGTCGTTAGTTGAAATTTTCATATTTAAATTTACAGAATATTCACAGTCGCAACAAGTCTTTTGGTTAGCTAACGGTTTGGCGCTTGGCGAAGAAGCGGATTTCGAAGCACTAAACTGTCAACCCAGCACAAAAGTTGATACGAGGTAGAATGTTCAATTAACCACTGAACCCGCTTTTTTGCTAAACGCCTGTTACCAGCTGGCATTTAATAATCTGTCTCTCTTTCTCTAAAGTTTTTCCCCCATTTTTCATTATGTTTATTCACATATGCTTCTAATTCACTAACTGCATAAAATGAATAAGAAAAGTAATAATCATCACTTTTTTCATAGTACAAGTTGTCGAATAAATGATGAATGTATTGATAATTATAATTTTTGCTTAATTCTAACCCTTGATTTACTAAAGTACTATATTTTTCCTTTTCTGATTCCTTTAAAAATTTAGTATAAAAATAAAGAGCTTCTAAATAGTAGTATTTTATATGTGATAAATTCTTTAACGCTTTTGTAAAAAACAAATCCTTTTCATCAAATGAATCCGAAATAAAGGCAAACATTAAGTCCTTTAACCCTTTTGTATAAGGGTTGGTTACAACTAATTTTTTTATATCTTTTCTGTCAAGTTTTTTGGTTTTAGAAAGAGTATATGTTGATTGCATTATCTCCAAATGTTCCTCTAGATATAAAGAAGCTATATATTTTTCCAGTTGATTAACGTTTAATTGATTAAACATTAGCTCATATTCGAAGAAGTAAAAACCATCTCTCTTTCTAGACATATTACTTGGAATACCTAGATAGAAAAAATCAGCATCTAAATAACTGGTAAAACTATCGTTAATTATAAGAGACTGTATGATATTTAGAGTGAAACCTTCCATACTATGAAGGTTTGAAATAATGTTCTTGTACCTTTTCTCAGTATATTCTTCATTTTTTAAAGTTCTATTCTCTATTTCCTTAGGTGGAAATATACTTGATAATTGAGAGTAGGAGCTTTGAAACTCTTCAAAATAATATCTTTTGTTAAGTTGTATTACTTTTATTAGTGTTTCAGCATGTGGTACGTCATTAAAGAATTCCTTGATTGAATTTATCTTGCTATAAAATTCTTTAATCTGTTTTTCATTAACCACATAGTCTTCCAGAATATAGATGTAGTTTAATAAATTTTCTTTTTTCCGAACTGGTCCTTTTTCATTTAAATGTATATCTGGAATATAACTAAATACATTTAGAAGGTTGTTTTTGAAATGAGTATAAATTTTTAGCGCTTCTGAGATGGTTTTCTTTCTTTCAACGAATTCAATTAAATCAAGTATATGACAATTAAATACATAAGCATCCAAACAATATTTACGTTTAGTATCAATTGGTCTTTTTGAAAATTGAAATTCTGCAAATCTTCTTAGTATTGGTTGAAGTTGTAAAGTGCCATTGTAATCTTCAACAAGAGACTTGTCTCTTAAACTCCTTAATTCTTTATCACTTATATTGTTTGATGAGGTACTTTTTTCAAAGCATTTTTTAAAATTAGACAAACTAATTCCATCAGGGAAAAGACTCAATAATTCAAACGCAATTTTCTCCCTAACAGTAAGCGTTGAATATGAATAATTTATTGATTGATAAATTGATTTTGTTCTTTCTATGTTTAAATCAGCTTTATTCTTAAATACCGATGAAAAATCTTCATTTATTGATTCAAAAAAATGTTCCTTAATTTGGTCTCGAAGTTCAGTAATGTGCTTATATCTTGTTCGTGATTTGGTAACTAGCTTTATAGCTAACGGATTATTATTTAGTAACTCTTCCAAAATATCTTGCCTTAAAATTCTTATCTCATCTTCATGCTTTACTTGGCCATAATCTAATTCGAATAACGTTAACGCATCATCTGTTGACAAAGGAGCTAAAGAATATAAATCTTCAAAATCCTCTAAATCTGAAATCTTTTCCCTAGATGTTATTACAACATTTGCAAAATCAGTAGCAAACTTTATTAAAGCTATAACTTTACTAAATTCAATATCAATTAATGAATTAGAAACAGTTTCAAAATTATCTAAAATGATAAGAGAATCGAGTTTTCTTGAACTATAGTTTTCTACTAAATATTCCTTGAAACTTAAAATATTTCTTAAATTAAATGTTTCAATTAAAAGTTCTTCAAAGTCATCATAACTTTTTACATTCTCGCATGATTTAAAAGAAACCCCTTCTTTAAAATATCCTCTATTGTATAATTCATAAGAAACTTTTTTGATTAAAGTTGTTTTACCAGTTCCTCCTGATGCCTTAATGTTGAGAACTTTACTGTTTCTAAGTATACCTTGAATTTTTGAAATAATTACTCCCTGTTCTTCAATTCTTCCTGTTATATTTTTAAGAGACTTTTCGCCTATGTCCAGCATTCTTTCATTTCCATATATTGATGATTTTTTTGAATTTCCTTTTTTGAATTCCAAATTTGTCAACATTGATAGTCCAATAGAGATTTCCTCATTAGGATTGAAATCTAATTCTTTATTTCTTAAAGCCTTAAATACAAATCTATTTATTGTTTTTCTCTTAAATGAAGATATATTAATAGTATTAAAACTTGAAACTAACTCAATTTTATTATCGGTAACAAATATTATTGGAATTTTATCATTTGGAATATGACTGCAAAGTTCTTCAGATGTCGATAAATTGCTCATAAGATTGTCATCCTCAATATAAAGTTTACCCTTAAATATTTTTGTTGCAACTATAAGAATATCATAATCATCAATTGATTCTAAAGTTTTAGTATTTAAATAACCAGTAAAAAGATTTATGTCCAAATCATTAAAACAGCTCTCTATTGAATATATATCTGAATCCATTTTTAGATTTAAAGGTTCCGGTTTCAAAAAGGCTATTCGAGGTGTATAAATATCATTCTTTGGGTTTATGTCATTTTTTTCGATAGATTTACTCAAAGAATTTTTAAAATCGATACAATTTTCAAAAAACAAATCTAAGTCAGTGTCATATTCTTGTATAGGCAAGGGCTTGAGAAATTTATATTTTTCAAAATCTTTTGCTTGTTTTGTTAAAATATAGTGACGATTGTGATTTTCAAAAAGTGAATCAAGACTAGAAAAAATTAAATTTATATCAGGGTCGTTGAAACTAAAACCTATGAAAAGAATTGTTTTATCAATAAAGATTGATTTCAGCTTAAGTATGGATGCAGTTTCACCGTCATACAATTTTTTGTAGTTACTGCTGAAAATTATACAATTATCAGGTTCTGTATAACTACCGTGTAGCTTAAAAATATATGGTTTTCCGGGTTTGTTAATTTCACCAATATTAAAATTTGAAGTATATATTGTAGGAATAATTGAGCTTGAACAAGCCTCTTCAAAAGCATTATCGTAGTTAGTTGTAATTATTGCACCTGTTAATTCTAAGATTTTTTTATGTAATGAAATATCTTGGTTCGCTTCTATTTTAAAATTATCCTGTATGTAGTGCTTAATTTTTTTATGTTCATCACTTTCCATAAAGTCTAAAGCGCCAATTGGAGTCAATAATCCACTTCTTAAAAGTGGGAGTAGGTCATTAAATTTTTTATCATCAGTTTTTGATATTATATCTTCCACTAATTTCTTCCAAGTTGGTAATTTAAACTTTGTGGATAAACCAGAACCAGCAAAAATCACAAGACTATTGTTTCTTATTGCTTCTTGAATTTCATTGGGTAAAGTCATTTTATTCAAATTTGGTTGTTTATGCTGGCTGGTAACATCTGTGCTTACGAAACTCCTCGTTTTTTTTGGCAAAGTTTCGTCAATTCCCACTGTGTCGGTAGTTGCGTTACCCTCAAACGGGAGTAGTGTCGGCCTGATTAGCTAATGCAATAAAACTACTTTCGGCTAAATAACCAATCTGTCCAGCAGACTTTTTACCTGACCGAACTACTTGGTGGTCAGATGCGTATAAAGAAGCTATCGGGTAACGAGCTGGCCTGACGGTTGCTTGCTACCCGATAGGTAAGGCTATTGAGCGGGTTTAGCTCAGCTACGCTCCGGGCGGAGGTTACGCACGGCGGCACCGGCCTGCCACATCTCAGAATCGCGGAGCTCGGCGAGTTCTACTTCGAGTTTTTCGCGGTAGTCGGGCTGCGAGTTGCGGGTGATGCTGATTTCGGCCTGTTCCTGGCTTTTTACGGAGTTGTAGAGCTGCTCAAAAACGGGCTTTGTCGCGTCGCGGAAGGGTTTCCACCAGTCGAGGGCACCACGCTGGGCGGTGGTGGAACAGTTGGCGTACATCCAGTCCATACCGTTTTCGGCCACGAGCGGCATCAGCGACTGCGTCAGTTCTTCGACGGTCTCGTTAAACGCTTCCGACGGGCTGTGGCCATTGGCGCGTAACACGTCGTACTGAGCGGCAAAAATGCCCTGAATGGCCCCCATCAGCGTACCACGTTCGCCGGTCAGGTCGGAGGTAACTTCTTTGTAGAAATTAGTTTCGAACAAATAGCCCGACCCTACGCCAATGCCCATGGCGATGCACTTCTCGCGGGCGTGACCGCTGGCATCCTGATAGATGGCGAAGCTAGAATTCAGCCCTTTGCCTTCTACAAACATCCGGCGCAGCGACGTACCCGACCCTTTGGGAGCCACCAGAAATACGTCAACGTCGGCGGGGGGTATGATGCCGGTTTTCTCTTTGTACGTTACGCCGAAGCCGTGTGAGAAATACAATGATTTGCCGGGTTTCAGGGCGGCTTTTACCGTTGGCCAGAGTTCAATCTGGGCGGCATCAGACAGCAGGAAGCAGATGATGGTACCGCGTTCGAGGGCTTCCTCAATTTCAAAAAGGGTTTCGCCCGGCACCCAGCCGTCGGCAACGGCTTTGTCGTAGGTTTTGCCTTTGCGCTGCCCAACAATGACGTTGAAGCCATTGTCGCGCATATTGAGCGACTGGCCGGGGCCTTGTACACCATAGCCAATAACGGCGATGGTCTCGGTTGAGAGGGTTTCAAGGGCTTTTTCGAGCGGAAACTCGTCGCGGGTTACTACGTTCTCGACGGTTCCGCCGAAGTCAATTTGTGCCATTTGGTTTGTATTTGGTGATAAAAATTCGGGTAATTTAATGCTCTGCTTTTCTTGCCATTCCGTCTTTTATCATCCCTTTTTTTGTCATCCCGACGAAGGAGGGATCACGAGTTCAGCCAGTGATCAGGTTATCAAGACGCATGATCCCTCCTTCGTCGGGATGACAAAAAGCGGGATGACAAAAGCAGCATTATGGTTGAATTTCGCCATTTAGCGGCTTCCATTCTGGATTAAATGATTCAATCAGCGCAACCTTCTTCTCGCGTCGCCAGCCTTTTATTTCTTTTTCGCGGTCAATAGCGTTGCGGACATATTGGTGAAACTCCCAATAAATTAGGGTATGGCAAAAATAACGTCCGGCAAATTTTTCGATATTTCCCCGAGATTCATAATGCTCATCCATCCGCCGAACCAGATCGTTGGTCATGCCTGTGTACAATACTGTTTTTTCAGGATTGGTGGTTATGTACACGTAGAAGGAGTATTGGTGCATGTTTCTTTCTATTTGTAATCCGACCGGTTCATCATCCTGCTTTTTTTGCCATTCCGTCTTTTGTTATCCCGACGAAGGAGGGATCACGAGTTCAGCCAATCATCTGGTTATCAAGACGCACGATCCTTCCTTCGTTGGGATGACAAAAAGCGGGATAACAGACAAAAAAGATTACAACGTGTATTCCCAGTCTGCTTCGGGAAGGTACTCGACCAAACCCTGCTCGGTTTTACCGACGGCTATACGGCCCGACCGGACAAATTCCAGAATTTCGTGCTGTTGGCGCAGGTACGCCAGAAAGTCAAAAATCTCGGTTTCGTTACCCGTTTTCTCGACCACAACGTAATCTAAACCCCAATACACGACCCAGGCTTTGTGTTTTTTGTTGATGGTCTCTACATCGAGCGTTTTGCTGCCGAGGGGCGTTGAAAGTTTATACAATGCGATTTCGTTGTAAACAATCTCGTCGTTCAGATACCCAAACACAGCCAGTACCTCCACAATCTTGCGAATCTGCCGGACAAGCTTCTCGACCTCTTCGCGCGAATCGTGTTTGATGACAATCGTGAACCGCGATACGCCTTTACGTTCGGTTTCCGATACGGTCAGGCTTTCGATATTGATGCGTCGGCGCGTGAAAATGATGGTGATGCGGTTGAGCAGCCCAATCGAGTTCGACGTAAAAACGCAGATGGTGTAGTTGGTCATTTTTTTGTCATTCCGACGAAGGAGGAATCTCGTATACTGGCAATCCGTAAGTTCCCTCCTTCGTCGGATGACAAACAACGGACAAACAATTTACTTTAATCGAATTTGTGATACGCTGGCCCCCGACGGTACCATTGGGAATACGTTTTCTTCTTTCTCCACAATTACTTCCAGCAGATACGGCCCGTTGTGCGCCAGCATTTTGTCGAGCGAATCCGAGAGTGTTTCGCGGCCAGCGCAGGTGTGTCCGTCCATGCCAAAGCCACGTGCAATGGTTACGAAATCGGGATTTTGAAGTTCTACGAATGAGTAGCGTCGTGCGTGGAAAAGCTGCTGCCATTGCCGGACCATACCCAGGAAGTTATTGTTCAGGATGATGGCTTTCACGGGCTGCTTGTTCTGCACGATGGTACCCAGTTCCTGTAAGGTCATCTGGAAACAACCATCGCCAATGATGGCTACCACCTGGCGGTCGGGGGCACCCACCTGCGCGCCGAAAGCGGCTGGCAAGGCAAAGCCCATCGTACCCATACCGCCCGACGTAACGAGACTATTGGGCCTGCGGAACTGGTAGTACCGCGACGCCATCATCTGATGCTGCCCCACGTCGGTGACGAGTACGGCTTCGCCATTGGTTTTGCGGGAAAGCATGTCGATAACTTCGCCCATCTGCATCTTCTCGCTCTCGCCCGACAGGCTCGGTACCGTAATTTCCTGATGCTCAATGATGTCGTATTTCCTGAACTCGTTGCGCCAGACCGTGTGGTCATTCTGGTGAATGAGCGGCAGCAGCGCGGTCAGGGCCGCTTTGGCATCGCCCACCACGGGCGCGTCGGCTTTAATGATCTTGTCGATTTCGGCGGGGTCGATTTCAATATGAATAACCTTCGCCTGTTTGATGTATTTGCTGACATCGCCCGTAACGCGGTCGTCGAAGCGCATTCCGATGGCAATAATTACGTCGGCTTCGTCGGTTAGGACGTTGGTGCCGTAGTTGCCGTGCATACCGAGCCAGCCGACATACAGCGGGTGTTCGGTGGAGATGGTTGACTGGCCGAGTAGTGTTGTGGCAACGGGAATACCCGCTTTTTCGGCGAGGGCAATCAGTTCAGCTTCGGCACGGGCTATTTTTATGCCGTGTCCGGCCAGAATATAGGGTCGTTTGGCCTTGTTGATGAGTTTGGCGGCTGCTTCGACCTGTTCCTGCTTGGGCATAATACGCGGGCGATAACTGACCATTGTCCGGCACTTCTCGTAGCGGTACGGTTTGGTCATCAGCTCCAGTTGCGCCGATTTAGTAATATCGATCAGCACCGGACCCGGACGCCCCGACTGTGCGATATAAAAGGCTTTGGCCATAATTTCCGGCACTTCGTCGGCATCGGTAATCTGGTAATTCCATTTAGTTATAGGCATGGTCACACCCATAACGTCGGCCTCCTGAAAGGCATCGGTACCGAGTAGTTTTTTACCCACCTGACCCACAATGCAGACTAACGGCGTGGAGTCGATAAGTGCGTCGGCAATGGGCGTGACGAGGTTGGTAGCACCGGGACCCGACGTAACGAGACACACGCCCGCGCGGTGCTGCATGCGGGCGTAACCCTGCGCGGCATGACCGGCTCCCTGCTCGTGCCGCACCAGAATGTGGTTGATACGATCCTGAAAATCGTAGAGTGCGTCGTATACTGGCATAATGGCCCCACCCGGATAGCCGAAAATGGTATCGACGCCTTCGGCTACCAGCGCGTTCATCAGAGCCTGCGCGCCAGACATAAATTTCATATCGACAGGCGCAATTTCTAACTCAGGTAGTGTGGTCGTTTCCATGTTGTTGATGTATTTGTGGTTCTCGTTGAATCAATTCAGGCTTTGGTAGGCCAATTCCTGTACTCTCTCAAAATCCCGGTCATTGGTCGAAAGCAACGTAAATCCGTTTATGATAGCCGTAGCAGCAATTACCGCATCGGGCAGTTTGACATTTTTGTAGTGCCGACGCAACCGAACAGTTTGCTGTATGATTGGCTCGGTCAAATCGAAAACGTCTGATTCGCTGACAAACTGTTGAATGCCTTGTTCTCTGCTGTACAGCAGAGGTTTATAAACCAACAACTCAATACGACTGATAACCGACATTCGAGCCGGGTTTGTCTGCAACGCTTCATCTAACAGGCGCAATGCCCAGGCAGGAAGTTCTTCGTTGAGATACTTCGATACCACATTTGTATCTAAAAGGTATCCCGGTCCCATTCGCTGCGTAGTTGGGTTAATTGCTGGTCCATATCCGCTTTTTCTTCAGCAGACATATCGTTAAACATGCCCCGAAACCGGCTCATATTCGTCTTTTTTGGAGTTTCTACTTTTGCTTCCGTTCGCTCAACGGTCACTTTTAGTACATATCCTTCCCATTCGGCGGGTACATCGACGTGCAGATCAATGGCTCCGTTTTTTGGCTCGATAGTTTGTTCGATGACGTTCATTTGTTTGTTGCTTTTAGCCCCGCTTCGTTGCGATTAGTATTCCCGTTGACCAGGCCAGCTTAACCAACTGTAAATCGGAGCGGTTCTCCAGGTCTGTAACCAGCGTATCGACGTTGTCGCCGTGTCCGTCGGGCCAATTTGGTTGGGGGAGCATATCGTCAATAACGTACATACCACCCAGTGCCAATGCGTTCAGGGCCGCGTCGAGATTGGCATATTTGCCGGGCCACGCATCGGCGAATATCAAGTCAAACACCTCAGTCTGGTTTTCGAGCCAGTCGCCAGCATCTGTACATACCAGTTGCAAACGTGAATCATGGCCCAAAACTCGTTTCGCTACGGCCTGATAGGTTGGTTCATTGTCAATCGAAATCAGCGTTGAGTCGGCGTCCATTCCGGCCAGAATCCAGGCGGTTGCCAGACCGGTTCCCGTACCGATTTCCAAAACGGTTGCTTTATGCTTTGTCGCAATTAATGTTTGTAACAACGCGCCGGTTTGTAAATCGGATGGCATCGAAAAGCCGATATCCTGACTAAGCGTCTGAATTTCAGTAAAGCCTGCTGGCAGGTTTTTAACGTCGTCGCTGAACATAAGTCAGGTTTTCAGAACTTATCTGGGCATTTTACTTTTGACTCGCGTTCAGAATCGTTATTCCTACCACCTCGCCATTTTCATACCGAATAATTGTATCGTCATCAGTCAGTTCAGAATCGTCTGCATGATTTGGCTTTTTAAAGTGTAGGTATAGTACATCAACTTCCTCGTTGTAGCTCGACCACAAGTTTTTGTGTTTCAGCATATACGGGATTAGTGATTTGAGTTCGTTCAGTTCTGTCGTTGCCATACTATTGTTTATTCATCCTTCATCCGTTACGCAGCCTTCGCTCGCGCTTTTGACGTTGCGGATGTATTTGCCCAATACACCTTTGGTGAAGAGCGGTTCAGGCTGTACCCAGCGGCTTCGGCGGTCGGCCATTTCTTCGTCAGAGATATGTAATGTCAGTTCGCGGCCTATGGCGTCGAGGGTGATGCGGTCGCCGTTCTGGACGAGTGCAATCGGTCCGCCGTCGAAGGCTTCGGGCGTTACGTGGCCTACCACGAAGCCGTGCGTACCGCCCGAAAAACGTCCGTCAGTAATCAGGGCTACTTTATCGCCGAGTCCCGCACCCATAATGGCCGAGGTTGGTTTCAACATTTCGCTCATGCCCGGCCCACCTTTTGGTCCGCTGTTCCGAATAACCAGAACCTGACCGGGCAGAATTTCACCTTTGGAGAGGGCTTCAACCACTTCGCTTTCGTGTTCGCAGACTTTGGCGATACCTTCAAAACGTTCGCCTTCTTTGCCGGTAATCTTCGCTACCGAACCCGTTGGGGCGAGGTTGCCGCGCAGAATCTGAATGTGTCCTGTTTTCTTGATGGCCTGATCCAGCGGAAACACAATTTTTTGGGCGTCGAAATCCAGGTCGGGTGCATCGGCGAGGTTTTCGGCTACGGTACGGCCCGTTACGGTCATGCAGTCACCATGAATCATACCGTGCTGCCAGAGGTATTTCGTCACCGCCGGAACACCCCCAATGGCCAGCATGTCTTCCATGTAATACTTGCCGCTCGGCTTCAAATCGGCCAAAAGCGGAACCCGGTCACTGATTTCCTGAATCTCATCGAGCGTTAACTCGATACCGGCAGCCCGCGCAATGGCCAGATAATGGAGCACCGCATTGGTCGAGCCGCCGAGGGCCATGACGATTGTAAGCGCGTTTTCTATGGACTTGCGGCTGATGATGTCGGCGGGGGTAATGTTACGTTCGAGCAGTAGGTGCATGGCCGCGCCAATTTTTTTGCATTCTTCCTGCTTGCCTTCGTGCGTGGCGGGGTAACTGCTGCTAAAGGGCAAACTCAGCCCCATCGCTTCAATACTGCTGGCCATTGTATTGGCTGTGTACATGCCGCCACAGGCCCCAGCGCCGGGAATGGAGTTGCGGATGACGCCTTCGTAATCTTCGTCGGAGATGGTATTGGCGTATTTTTTGCCGAGGGCTTCAAAAGCTGATACGATGTCGAGTTTCTGGCCTTTATAATGGCCGGAGCGAATGGTACCGCCATAAACCATGATACTGGGTCGGTTGAGCCGGGCCATGGCCATGATTGCGCCGGGCATATTCTTGTCGCAACCAACTACCGTTACTACGCCATCGTACCACTGCGCCATCACGACCGATTCGATGCTGTCGGCAATCAAATCGCGGCTGGGCAACGAATAACGCATTCCGTCATTACCATTGGTCATTCCGTCTGACACACCAATGGTGTTGAAGATCAGCCCAATCAGGCCACTGGCCTGAATGCCCTGCTTCACATAAACCGACAGGCCGTTGAGGTGCATGTTACAGGTATTGCCTTCGTAGCCGGTACTGGCGATGCCAATTTGTGGCTTTTGCATGTCGGCTTCGGTCAGGCCTACGCCATAGAGCATGGCTTTGGCGGCTGGGTTGTCCATCTGCTGGGTAAGCGTCTGGCTGAATCGGTTCAGGGCGGTGGTCTTTTGCTCAGAAATCATATTTAGCGAAATTTCGCTGATTGCGTAATAACGCTGTAAAGAACGTAATGTATTTTTCAAAATCAAAGTAGTGATCAGTAATTTGACAGCCGGGGGTTTGCCAATCTGGTCTACGTTCGCTAAAGTGAACCTCTTATTTTGTTGGCAGTAAGCTGTATACCCGTATATTTCATTCTCAATCAGAAGCCTTTGCAAAATCATACCATGAAACACCTGCATACTTCTTTCTTCACACTGTGCCTGAGCAGTGCTGTTGGCTCTCTATTTGCGCAGAGTCAAATCGTGACGCCAGATAATCAGGTTGTCAGCATACAATCTACCAACGGCACTAACAACCTGTTTATCGGTCAAAGCACGAGTGCAGTTATTGGCGGTACGTTCAATACGTTCATGGGTAGCCAATCGGGGCAGGGTAACACCATCGGTTCCTATAATACGTACTACGGCTACAAAGCCGGTTTTCCGAACACCAGCGGTAGTAATAACACGCTGGTAGGCTACGAGGCCGGTAAGCTGAATATCGATGGCAGCGATAACGTGTTTATTGGGTATAACGCCGGGCGTGGTAACCAGAACGGCCAGCGCAACACGATTCTGGGAACGGGTGCTGGATTCAATACCACTGACGGAAATGATAATACGCTGCTCGGTGCCAATGCTTCGGCAATTGGCGTAGGACTCCAGAACGCAACGGCCATCGGAGCCAATGCCCGTGTGCTGACCAACAACGCCATTGTGCTGGGCAACAACGCCAACGTAGGTATCGGTACCTCATCGCCAGTGGCCAAGCTTGACATAGTGGCCGATCAGCCCGATCAGAGCGGTATGCGCTTCGGTAAATTGAACGATCAAAGCCCCGCTACGGCCAGCACCGACCGCTTCCTGAGCGTAAATGATAAAGGCGAAGTGGTGCTGGCCACGTACCGGATTCGTATCAATCAGCCCAATGACTGGGCTGACCGTGTATTTGCCCCTTCGTATAAACTGCGCCCTCTCAGTGAAGTAGCGCAGTTCGTGAATGCCAACAAGCATTTGCCCGGTGTGCCGTCTGCCGAAGAGGTGGTTAAAAACGGCGTCGATCTGGTGCAGATGAACGCTAAACTGCTCGAAAAAGTGGAAGAGCTGACCCTATACGTGATCGATCTGCAAAAGCAGGTAAACGAACTGAAACAGGTGAAGAAATAGTCTGTAATACCGTTCCATACTTTATTGCCGAAGCTGCCCGAAGTATTTCGGGCAGCTTCTTACTTTTGCGACCATGACAACTGAAACACCCTCGAACTACGATCATCTGGAGCAGATGTCGATAAACGAACTGCTCACGAATATTAACCGCGAAGACCAGACTGTACCGCTGGCCGTTGAACGCGTCATTCCACAAATAGAAAGGTTGGTTACCCAGCTTGTAGAACGTATGAAGGAAGGAGGCAGGCTGTTTTACATCGGAGCCGGAACCAGCGGTCGGCTGGGCGTGGTCGATGCGTCGGAATGTCCACCTACGTACGGTGTTTCGCCCGATCTGGTCGTGGGCCTAATTGCCGGGGGCGACGGAGCCATCCGAAAATCGGTCGAACATGCGGAAGATGATCCTGAACAGGCATGGGAGGACATGAGACCGCACCAGCCCGGCCCATTCGACACCGTTATTGGTATTGCGGCATCGGGCCGGACGCCCTATGTGATTGGTGGGTTACAACAGGCTCACAAAGCTGGTTTATTGACGGGTTGTATTGTCTGTAACGAAGGCTCGGCGGTGGCGGCAGCGGCTGAGTTTCCGGTTGAGGTAGTTGTTGGACCGGAGTTTGTTACGGGCAGTACACGCATGAAGTCCGGCACGGCCCAGAAACTTGTGCTGAACATGATTTCTACTTCAGCCATGATTCAGCTTGGTCACGTCAAAGGCAATAAAATGGTTGATATGCAGCTTTCCAACGTAAAGCTGAAAGATCGGGCCGCCAAAATGGTCATGGCCGAAACGGGCGTGGATTATGCTGCTGCTGAAGAATTGTTAGCCAAACATGGCGGTATTCGGGCCGCTATCGAGCAGTATCAGCGGTAGTACGGCCCGGCTTTGTTCTGTCGGCATTAGCAGAAAGGTTGCGTAAAATTTCTGCTGTTTCAGCCATTGCCCGCATACAGGCGAAGGATTCAGCCTCTGGCATCGCTTTAGCCGATACCAGCGGCTGGTTCTTTTGGTCGAGTGCTACGTGCCAGGCTGCGTGTTTCAAATCGGGAAAGTGCTGAAAAACAGATTTATGAATACGTTCAAGCCACGTTAGGCAGGCGGGTTGCTGCGTTTGCCGGTAGCTTTTTGCCAGAGCCAGAATCGCTTCTAGCTGTACCCAGGCCCATTTTTGCGTAGCATCCGGGAACACAGACGGCTGATCTTTCAGGTCGATATACTGAATCAGGCCACCCGCCGACTTGTCCCAGGCCCGTTCGCAAACCTGCAAAGCCCAGGTCGTTACCTGGGTTATTAGTTTCCGATTGGCAGCCCGGCCCGTACCGGATTTTGTCAGATCAGGTTCGGCGCATACGTCGAGTAACGCGCTCACGGTCCGGAACGTTAGTCCTACATGTTGCCTACGACCTTCCGGCGTGTTCAGAAAGGCACCGCCGGGCAGAACAAACTCGCGGAGCGTATCGGTACGGCGATCCAGAAATTCGTGAAGGAGTTCGTGCCTGGCCTCTTCTGCCAACTCTCGTGCCCGTTCGGCCTCCAATAGCGGGTGTATGGCCAGGACTACCTGTAAAAAGGCGACTGCTTCGCCAAGATGACGTACCTGCCGAAACCCACTGATCCGCTGTTGCTCATCCCTACTTTCGTTCCGGCGTTGGCAAAGCGCGTCGAACGTTTGCATGGCCAGTGTCGCCAAATCGGATTCGTCCGTAGCACGGTGCAGGTTGGCGTAGGCTATAACCATGTAGCAATCACCCATCCTATTCACGGATGGAGTTACGGGACGACCCCTCCGGTCAACTTCAGCGTAGCCGTTGAACGATGGTTCCTGCGCAAACTGCCGCAGAAAGGCACCGCCGTGCCGGGCGTGTTCGAGGTAAGCAGATTGATTGTCGGTGTGTTTGTAAAGCCAGGCAAAAACCGCGGTCTGTTGCGCCTGCGTAGCAATAGTCTTGTCGCCCTCAATCACCTCGCCCAATGCCGACAGGTAATCGAAATAGCCGCCACAACGTTCATCACGGCTGTTTTTTAACCAAAATGGGATAATCTGCCTTATCAGAGCATTCTGATAATCGGTGGCAAGTTTGAGGAAATCAGACACCCGGTAAAGATAAGAACCGCACGGACTGGGTCGGTGCGGTTCCTGTCAAAATCAATAGATCTCTGTTAGTAGGCTTTTTCAAGTTCGCGGGCTTCTTTGCGACTTGCCGAATCATCATCGGGCAGGATAAACTTCATTGGCTTACCCACCTGACTGGGCAGCAACGCAACCTCCAGCACCTGACTTACCGTATCGACGTAGTGAAACGTAAGTTCTTTGATGTATGTCTGATTGATTTCTTCGATGTCTTTTCGGTTTTTCGAGCAGAGGATGATCTCTTTAACGCCCGCCCGGTTTGCCGCCAGAATCTTTTCTTTGATGCCCCCAACCGGCAGTACCTTGCCCCGAAGCGTAATCTCGCCGGTCATGGCCATATACGGTTTCACTTTACGCTGGGTGTAAATCGAGGTCATCGACGTCAGCATCGTAATACCCGCCGATGGCCCGTCTTTCGGTACCGCACCCGCCGGAATGTGGATGTGCAGATCGTAATTACTGAACACCCGATAGTCGATATCAAGATCCTCGGCGTGGGCTTTGAGATAGGAGAGGGCCGTAATGGCCGACTCTTTCATCACATCGCCCAGTTGTCCCGACAGCGTTAATACGCCTTTACCCCGGCTCAGGCTGCTTTCAATCAGCAAAATTTCTCCCCCTACCTGTGTCCAGGCCAGTCCCGTCACAATCCCGGCAATATCGTCGTCGGCGTAGAGTTCCTTGTCGAAGATTTCGGCGCCGAGCATTCTGGGAATGTCCGCTACCCTGACCGTATGGTTGTACGGTTCCTCCATCGCGATGGATTTCGCCACTTTCCTGACCAGCGCACCAATCTTCTGTTCCAGATTCCTCACGCCCGATTCGCGGGTATAACCCTCGATAATGCGCAGAAGCGCTTTATCGTCAATACTCAGGTCTTTGGTTTTCAGGCCGTGATCTTTACGTTGCTTCGGAATCAGGTACTTTTTGGCAATCTGTAGCTTCTCCTCTACCGTGTAGCCCGCAATGTCGATAATTTCCATCCGGTCGCGCAGGGCGGGGTGGATGGTATCGAGCGAATTGGCGGTAGCAATGAACAGTACCCGCGACAAATCAAATTCCGTGTCGAGGTAATTGTCCATGAACGTACTGTTCTGCTCCGGATCCAGCACCTCCAGCAACGCCGACGACGGGTCGCCCCGGAAGTCGCTGCTTACTTTGTCTATTTCGTCGAGGATAAATACCGGATTAGCCGTTCCAACCTTACGGATGTTTTGTATAATCTTGCCCGGCATGGCCCCGATGTACGTCTTGCGGTGGCCCCGAATTTCGGCTTCATCGTGAACGCCACCTAAGGCCATTCGGCTGTATTTGCGCCCCAGTGCTTTGGCAACGGACTTCCCCAGCGATGTTTTACCGACGCCCGGTGGGCCGTACAAACACAGGATGGGAGCCTTCATGTCGTTCTTCAGTTTCAGAACGGCCAGATACTCAATGATACGTTCCTTTACTTTTTCCAGCCCAAAATGGTCGGCATCAAGAATTTTTTCGGCGCGTTTCAGGTCAAAGTTGTCTTTTGTGTACTCACCCCAGGGTAGCTCAACCATCAGCTCGATGTAGTTCATCGTGATGGGATATTCCGGGGCCATTGGGTTGGTACGCTGTAACTTATTAAGTTCCTTGTCGAGATGGGTGCGTACGTCGGCAGGCCATTTTTTCTTATCGGCCTTCATCCGCAACTCGTCAATCTCATGGTCAGGATTGTCAATACCAAGTTCGTCCTGCAAGACCTTCATCTGCTGTCGCAGATAGTAATCGCGTTGCTGCTGATCAAGATCTGACGACGCTTTGGACTGGATTTCACGCTTCAACTCCAGCAGCTGCACTTCTCGCAGCATGTATTCGAGCAGGACGTTGGCCTGCTGACTACCGTCAATGGTCTCAAGCAGTCGCTGCTTGTCGGCTACATCGGCATTCAGGTTAGATGACAGGAAGTGCAGCAAGAAAGTCGGACTTTCGATGTTGTCGAGAGCGATGCGGGCTTCCTGCGGGATTTCGGGGTTGAGCCGTAAAATCTTATAGGCCGCGTCTTTCAGCGACTGAAGTAATGCTTTGCCTTCCTTCCGCTTTACATTCGGAAAGTTGTCGTCAATCTGCTTCACCTGAGCTGTCAGGTACGGGTCTTCCTGCGTGAATTTCTCAATCTCGAACCTTTTTTTACCCTGAATAATGATGGTGATATTGCCGTCGGGCAGCGTAATCATTTTGATGATGTACGCTATAGTTCCGATACGGTACAAATCGTCGGGGGTAGGTTCGTCTTTTTGTTGATTCAACTGCGCCGTAACGCCAATGATGCGATTGCCTTTGTACGCTTTTTTGACCAGACGAATTGACTTGGCGCGTCCTACCGTCACGGGAATGACCATGCCGGGAAACAAAACCGTATTGCGTACTGGTAAAACGGGCAGATTTGCCGGTAAATCATAGTCTTCTTCTATCCCTTCGGGCGAGCCGAGGGGTACTATTTCAAGATTATCCGAATCAAAATCGGCCAATAATAAACGAGTTGCTAATTCCTGGTTTGAAATCATATCTACACTGCCAATCTGACAGCAATCAAAATAGAATTGGGTGGGTACCCAGCGGGAAAGTAAGATTGTAAACAGCGGCAATAGCTATGCCAATACCTTCACCTTCTGACGATTCGGCACCCAAAATGGTACATACCGCAAAATAACTATCTAAAGGACGGCTCAGCTAATGCACGCCAATTATTGAAGCGAAATTTCCTGAACGGTCTGGTTCTTCCGAAAAACGAAGGTCTTCTTTTGATTTTGGTACTTTATGTTAACCATATTCACCTGATCGTCAAACAGTTCTGTTAAGATAGTTTGCCGCATAGTACCGCCAGAAAATGGCTCTGAATAAGGCATCTCAAGGTAAATCCATTGGGCATCTGCTTCAGTCTCGTACCCGACATACTTGACTGGTTTTGGCTGCTTCTGCGCGTTTATATACCCAAAATGTGACCGAACATATTTCTCCATCAGTGCGTCCTGTTTCCCCTTCTCCAGACTGATCTTCGTACCCGACGCAGCCGACAGGCCGCGTTCCAGATCGTCTGTAAAAACGCGAATACTGATCTCAAACGCCCGCTCTGCCGGATTGTACTGCATCTGCGTTACACTGGCGTGAAACTCATGGCGAGAAGTCATTGAAACACAGAGGAACAGAGGTACCAGAGAGAAAACGGAGATTACTCTCCAAAACAATTTTCTCTGTGGTATATCTATTTCTGTGTTTTTCAATGACTTATCAGAAAAATGCTTTGAATACATCATTGAAAATCGCGAATGCCATCAGGCCAAGCAACAGCACCATGCCTACTTTTTGCGCACCTTCAAGGAACCGGTCAGAAGGCTTACGGCCCGAAATGATTTCGTAGCTCAAAATGGTGGCATGACCACCATCGAGAGCCGGAATGGGTAGGGCGTTCATAAAGGCGAGGGCCATTGACAGCAGACCCGTAACAGTCCAGAATCGATCCCAGACCCAGACGCCACCAAACAGATTCTGGGCAATGCCAATCGGCCCGCTCAGTGCTTTAGATGCCGAAACATCACCCCGGAAAATCTTACCGAAGCCTTTGATGTTGTCATACACTACGCCAAATGCTTTTTGCGTACCAACTACCAGTGCCTGACCAAACGTGTATTCTTCGGTCGTGGTATTCAGCAGCGATTTCGAGAAGAAGCCGATCGTGCCGTCATCCAGCGTAGTTAGCTTGATAGTCAGGGGTTTGTTATTACGCATAATCCCCAGCGTGAGTGGCTTGCTGTGCAGGGGTTTCACCGTTTCAATGTACTCATGATAAAACTGGATGGGTTTGCCGTTGGCACTCACAATCTTATCGCCGGGTTCCAGTCCTGCCTTCTCGGCGGGCGTACCGGGAGCCAGCGAACCAACTTCAAACGGCATAACGGGCTCGATAAACAGGGCCGCGCTTTTCTTATCAGCAATCTTATCGATGAAGTTATTCGGAATGTCGATGTCGATTAGTTGGCCGTTACGATCTACCGTGTACGAACTGTTGGTGCCCAGAAATACCTCTGAACTACGCGTATCGCTAAAATCGGTAATCGTTTTGCCGTTTACCTTCACGATCTTATCGCCCGTTTTCAGGCCAATTTGCTGCGCCAGTTCATAGGCAACAATACCGTACTTCGCGTCTTTGACGGCCAGATACGTGTTGCCGTTTTTATACGCCAGCACCACAAAAATCAGGATGCCGACAATGACGTTGACAATGATACCGCCAAGCATGACAATGAGCCGCTGCCAGGCGGGTTTGGCCCGAAACTCGTAGGGCTGCGGCTCGGTTGAGGTATGTTTCGTATCGAGCGATTCATCGATCATACCCGATATTTTGACAAAGCCACCGAGTGGGATGGCACCGATACCGTACTCGGTTTCGCCCCGGCGGATGCTCCATACCTTAGGCGGAAAGCCGATAAAATACTGCTCCACGCGCATTCCGAAAGCTTTGGCGGCAACTAAATGCCCCAGTTCGTGGAGACCAACTAAAATGGACAAGCCCAGAATGAGCTGCCCGGCCATGATTGCAATTTCCATGTAAGCTTATTTACGAATTTAGGCCGTTGCCGGTCAGTTATAATGTTCACGATTTACGGCGCAATGTCCGTAGAATAAAGATGCCGACCGCCAGGCCGACGATAAACCAAACCCAGTATGTCATTGTAACAGGCTTTCGCTCAGAAAAAATGTCTGTTGTAGTTCTTTCAAGAGCTGTTAAGGTTCTCTGAACAAAACCACTAAACTAAACTTTTGATTCGTTCACCGGCTAGTCGCCGGGTTTCCTCGTCCGACGCTACGTAATCTTCATACGCCGGATTTTTAACGAACGTTGCCGCACCAAGACACGACTCGATTACATCTGAAATTTCAAGAAAGCCAATCTGATCATTCAAAAAGGCATCGACTGCTATTTCGTTGGCTGCGTTGATGATACAGGGGGCATTTCCTCCCCGGTCAAGGGCGTCGAAGGCCAGTTGCAGGTTACGAAACGTTTCCATATCTGGCTGCTCGAACGTCAGCGATGGGTAATCCATGAAGTTGAAGCGCGGAAAGTCAGAGCGGAGCCGGTTGGGATACCCCAGCGCAAACTGAATTGGCAGGCGCATGTCGGGTAGGCCCATCTGCGCTTTCAGGCTCCCGTCTTCAAACTGCACCAGCGAGTGGATAATGCTCTGCGGATGCACCACTACGTCGATTTGCGCGGGCGTCAAACCAAACAGCCACTTTGCTTCAATCACCTCCAGTCCCTTGTTCATCAGCGTGGCTGAGTCGATGGTGATTTTCGCGCCCATTGTCCAGTTGGGGTGTTTCAGAGCCTGCGCTTTGGTCACGCCAGCCAGAAACGCCCGGTCCCGCCCCCGAAACGGCCCGCCCGACGCCGTTAGGATAATCTTCTCGATGGGATTATGAAACTCGCCGACCAGACACTGAAAAATAGCCGAGTGTTCTGAATCAACGGGCAGGATGTTGACGCCTTTCTGCGCGGCCATGCGCGTAATGAGTTCACCCGCTACAACCAGCGTTTCCTTATTAGCCAGCGCAATAGTCTTGCCCGCTTCAATAGCCCGCATGGTCGGCAGCAGCCCGGCATAGCCTACCATCGCTGTCAAAACAATGTCGATGCTATCCATCTGCATTACCGAGGCTATGGACGCGGCCCCGGCATAGACCTTGATCCCCAGCGGGTCGAGTGCAGCAAAGACCTGGTCATAGCGGGCTTCGTTGCAGATCACCACTACGTTTGGGTTTAGCGCAACGGCCTGTTCAATGAGTAGTTCGGCGTTGTTATTGGTGGTCAGCACCTCCACCTGAAACCGGTCAGGGTGGGCTTTGATCACCTCCACTGCCTGTGTGCCGATAGACCCCGTTGAGCCGAGGATGGCGATATGTCGTTTTTTCTGGTCAGTCATAAACATCTTTCCGGTTGCCTACTTTAATTACTTCTACCGTAATGATGCTGTCATCAACCGTGTAAAGAACCCGGTAGTCGCCAACTCGGATGCGATAGACATCGTCAGTACCTTTGAGTTTTTTGCAACTGTCTGGTCGTGGTTCGTTTGCGAGATCGTCAACTGCCGAAGCTACGTTAGCAAGTACAGCTTTCGGCAGCTTTCTGAGTTGCTTTGACGCAGATTTTTTAAAGGTAATTGTATAACTCATTCGTCTAATAGCCCTTCGTTTTTTAGCTGTGCTTTGACTTCTTCCCAGGCAATAATTTCCTCATTTCTCACGGCCTCTACGTCAAGTAGGTCCTCTATGTCTTCGAGCAACTCGTTCACTATGTCACGCCCTGTTTTTCCACTTCGTTTGAATGCGTCGTAATCAATAACAATGGCCTTTCTGTGGCCATTGGCATCCGTCAGGTAATTGATTGCTTCCATAGATTCTAAATCGTTTTCAGGGTTGCCAACAGCCCGTCGGCCAGGGTGCGGTCGTTGCTTAGGCGGGGTACTTTGTTCTGACCACCGAGTTTGCCCTGACTTTTCATGTACTGCTGGAAAGCTTCGCGTGGCAGACTCGTCAGGCGCAGGGGTTGCAAAATAGCTCCTGTAATGAGGTCGTCATAATAAACGTTCAGTTCGGTCAGGCGCGTATCCAGGTCACGGGCAAAGACAGTGGAGTCGTTTGGGGGCGTGGCAAACTCGATCAGCCATTCGTGGTACGGCAACCCCTCGGCAGGGCTTACCATTGGCGCAACGGTGAACTCGACTACCTCGGTTTCGGGGTGCTTTGCCATAGCATCCTGCAACGCCCGCTCCACTTCCTCGCCAATAACGTGTTCGCCAAAGGCCGAAATAAAATGCTTGATGCGTCCCGTCACGAGTAGCCGGTATGGGTCTCGGCTGACGAACTTGACCGTATCGCCCAACGAATAACCCCATAAACCGGCGTTGTTATTGATGACGACGGCGTAGTTTCTTCCCAGTTCAACTTCTTCGATGGTCAATCGACCCGGATTTTCGGAAAAGAACTCGTCGGCGGCAATAAACTCAAAAAAGATACCACTGTCGACCAGGAGTAACAGTCCTTCTTCGGTTTGGCTATCCTGAAACGCGATGAAGCCTTCGGATGCGGGATATGTTTCGATGCTGTCGATGCGTTTGCCGATGCTGTCGAAGAGTTTGGCGCGGTACGGCTCAAAGTTGACACCACCATAGACGAAGACCGAAAAATCAGGAAAAACGTCCTTGATTTTCTTACCCGTCCGCTGCTGAATCCGGTCGAAATACATCTGCACCCAGGGCGGAATCCCCGAAATCAGCGACATCGGCTGATCGATGGTTTCGTCGATGATGCGATCGAGTTTGGTTTCCCAGTCCTCAATTATATTGGTCTCGTAACTCGGTAGCTGATTGGTACGCAGATAGGCCGGTACGTGGTGATTGGCAATGCCCGATAGTCGCCCGATGTTGATACCCGCCTTTTGGTCGAGTTCGGGACTGCCGGACAGAAAGATCAGCTTATGGTCCAGAAACGCGCTATTGCCAGTTTGGTTGATGTAATTCAGCAGGGCGTCTCGGGCGGAGTTGATATGGTTCGGAATCGACTCGCGGGTGATGGGAATATACTTGGTACCGGACGTTGTGCCTGATGTTTTTGCCAGATAAAGCGGCTTTCCGGGCCACAATACGTTGGCGTCGCCATTCAGAACCTGCGCAACGTAGGGCTTCAAATCTTCATAGTCCCGAATTGGCACGGCCTGCCGGAAATCCTGAACGGTCTGCACGTCGGCAAGATAATGATCCCGGCCAAAGACGGTATTCTGACCTCGCTTAATTAAGGTTTTCAGCCAGCGGTTTTGTGCATCGGCGGGTCGGTGCATCCAGTCCTGCTGTTGTTGCACGACCCATTTTGCCAGCGGTTTACTCAATGCCGAACGGATTCCCATAGTCCTGCAAAAGTAGTGAAATCAGTTGGCCGTACCTCTTTTGCAGGTAGTTGGTCTGTACGGATCGTTCGCGAAAGGAGTGCTTTCCCAAAATCATCATTTATCATTCTGTGATTAATCGTTTAATTTTGCGGAACTTACAAAAATAGCTTTCGTAACGTGGCGCACGGCGTCAACCTATAATGGGACTTTTCAATTTTCTAACAAGCGACATTGCCATTGACCTGGGTACGGCCAACACCCTGATTATTCATAAAGACCGCATCGTGGTGGACGAACCGTCAATCATTGCGATGGACAAAGTGACTGGGAAAGTGCTTGCTATTGGCCACAAAGCCATGCAGATGCACGAAAAAACCAACGAAAACATCAAGACCATTCGCCCACTCAAAGATGGCGTCATTGCTGATTTTACGGCAGCTGAGCTAATGATTCGGGGTATGATCAAGATGATTGATACGGGAAGCAAGCTGTTTTCGCCCTCGCACCGCATGGTGATTTGCATTCCATCGGGCATTACCGAGGTAGAAAAACGCGCTGTAAAAGACTCTGCCGAGCATGCCGGTGCCAAGGAAGTCTATATGGTGCACGAGCCGATTGCTGCTGCTATTGGTATTGGCATCGACATTACCCAGCCCAACGGCACTATGATCGTGGATATTGGGGGCGGCACGACAGAAATTGCCGTAATTGCGCTGTCGGGTATCGTTTGTGAACAGTCGATTCGGATTGCGGGGGATGTGTTTACCCGCGACATCGTGGATTATATGCGTCGGGAACACAACCTGCTCATTGGCGAACGCTCGGCAGAACAGATCAAGATGGAAGTTGGCTCGGCCCTGCCCGAACTCGACAACCCACCCGCCGACTACGAAATACGGGGCCGCGATTTGATGACGGGTATTCCGAAAGAAATCAAAGTAACGTATAGCGAGATTGCCTACGCGCTCGACAAGTCTATCTCGAAGATTGAAGAGGCTACCATGAAAGCCCTCGAAATTTCGCCCCCGGAACTTTCGGCAGACATTTACACCAATGGTATTCACCTGACGGGTGGCGGGGCGCTGCTGCACGGTCTCGATAAGCGGCTCGGTGCCAAAACCAAACTGCCGATTCACGTGGCCGACGACCCGCTCAAGGCTGTAGTAAAGGGTACTGGCGAGGTTATCAAAAACCTGGATTTGTACCGGTCAGTGTTGATTAGTTAAAGTGTAGGTCGTACACTCTTGTGCGACCAGCCGCGTCAGCAACACGTAACTACTGTGTTTGCTGCTTCGCAGCCGGTCGCACAAGAGCGTACGACCTACTGTATACAATGAGTGAGTTAGTCGATTTTTTTGTTCGGAGCCGCAACTTCATTCTCTTTGTGTTGCTGGAAGTGCTGTGCTTTTACTTCATTATCAGTTCCAGCAATTACTGGGGAGTAACGTACTTCAACACCTCGAATTATTACGCGGCTAAGGTGCTGGACTGGTCCAACGCGGCCAACGCGTACGCTAATCTGAGACAGGTAAATACTGATCTGGCTCAGGAAAACGAGCGGCTCAACAAGCAGGTAACACTACTGCTGCAAAGCCGCCCGCCTGCCCCCGCCGAATATGCTGCTGACTCGGCCTTTGCCGACCGGTTCAAGTTTACGGTAGCCAAGGTGGTGAATAACACGACGCAGTTTGCCAACAACTACATCACTATCGACAAAGGCACCCTTGACGGTATCCGGCCCGGCATGGGCGTTATTTCGCCAACGGGAGTTGTGGGGAAGATTAAACTCTGCAATGCGCATTTCTCGGTTATCACCTCTATTCTGCATTCCGATTTTCTGGTCTCTTCAAAACTGGAGAAAGCCGACGAAATTGGTACCGCTAAATGGGATGGTATCGACCCTAAACTGATTAAGTTAGATGCTATCTCGCGCTATAAACCCGTGGCGAAGGGCGACTCGGTCGTAACGTCTGAATTTAACTCGACGTTTCCTCCCGGCATACTGGTGGGGCGCGTGCTGAAGATAGGTGTACAGCCGAACCAAACCTTTCACGACATTACGCTCAACCTGGCCACTAACTTCAGCAACCTGTCGTTCGTCTATGTGGTTGAAAATAGGTTGCAAAGCGCACAGAAACAGTTGGAAGACCAAGTTGAAACCGACAAATGACCCTTCGCGAAATCGTATCTACCGCGTTTCTTTTCCTGCTATATCTTACGCTCCAGATTCTACTGGCGCGGAATGTTATCCTGTTCGATTACGGATTCTGCTTCCTGTACATTGCCTGTATTCTGTTGTTGCCTAACGAGACTAGTCTGACCTGGCTGTTGCTGATAGCGTTTATAACCGGCGTGGTAGTCGATACGTTTTATAATACGTTGGGTATGCACGCTGCCGCCACTGTGTTGATAGCCTACGTTCGTCCGCTGGTGGTGCGGTCGCAGATTGACCTGCCGGGTGGGGAGTCTCGCGTTGAGTTTTCGTTGCAGGAATTAGGAACGGGCGTGTTTTTTCGGTACGTCTTTATTATGGCCCTAATTCACCATTCAGCCCTGTTTTTCATCGAAGCCAGCAGTCTGACACTGCTTGTTCCTACGCTCATCAAAATTGCCGCCAGTGCATTGCTTACGACCATCAGTATTGTGCTGATTCAGTTCTTTACCCGTAATTGACAGTACACCGATATATGGCCGAAACGCTTATTCTTCCCCAAACGCAGGACCGCCGGGTCATCTACGATGGTCTGGTACCGCAAATTGCCTCGCTCGTTAACGGTGAGCCGGATTTGATAGCCAACTTAGCCAATAGCGTAGCCGCGCTCAAAGAAGCATTTGGTTTTTTCTGGATTGGGTTTTACCTCGTGAAGGATAATCAACTGGTGCTCGGGCCGTTTCAGGGGCCAATTGCCTGCACGAGAATCAACTACGGCAGGGGCGTTTGCGGCACCGCCTGGGCGAAGGGTGAGACGATAATTGTACCCGACGTTGATGCATTTCCAGGCCACATTGTCTGCTCGTCGGCGTCAAAATCCGAGATTGTAGTGCCGGTATTCAACCAGGCCGGAGACGTAACAATGGTGTTGGACATAGACAGCAACCAACTCAACGACTTCAGCGATGTTGACGCCGAGGGGCTGGCGAGGATCGTGGCGTTGTTGCGTTAGAATTGTAAGTAACAACCCGCCTGTTTAGCACGAAGCGGGTTGTACGATGAATCAGGCTGTTAGCTGACGGTGTATATTCTCAAGCGTAGCCACCAGTTGCGAGAGTTCGGTTTGCTCGGCGGTGGCTTCGGGCGATTTCATCACGCTCTGAGTCTGTGAAATTAGATCCTCAAGAATCTCGGCTATAGTCTGCGCGTCGGGTTGGCCTTCATTCTCCTCAGGATCGAGTTCGGCGCGGAGCTCTTCGAGCGTGTCGGCAATCTCATCCGTAGCGTCATCGCCCGCTTCGTCGAGCCGGTCAAGCCACTTATCGATAATGTCGATGCCGTCTTTCGGCTCAACATTGTTGATGTCGCTATCAAATGCATTAACAGTTTCGTCTATTAACGAAATCTGTTCTTCGTTCTTGGCTATCATGGTTTTGTTCGTATGGTTATTGAAAAAGTCCGCTTGCAAAGTCGTTGAGCGCGGTCGATAGATTCTGTAAATCCTGCTGATAGGTCTGATCTGCCGCGTTATTAGTGAGGTCGATGGTGATACCAGCCAAATCACGCATGGTAACTTCTGCTGTGCGTGCCAACGATGCTGATCCAGTCGTCAATAAGATTCGCACCCTGATCGGGTGTTGTACTCGAAATGCCTTCACTCAGCGTGTTTAGGGTCTGGTGAAGCGTCATGTCGATTGTTTGATTTTGATCGGCCACAAGAATTTTTGGTTTACTGAATTAAAGGTCATTCAGGCCAGTGCTAAACGAACGCAACGACGCAGCCAGTTGCTGTAGATGCCCCATGTAAACGTTGCCAGTTGTGGGTGCGAGCGATTCAATCTGCTGGGCCATCTGATTTAGGAGGTTATGAACACGTTCAGCACCGGGTTCTGGGTTGTGCAGTTCGTCGTAGAGAGCCGTCAGCGTATTAGCGGGTGCATCGGCCCCGTCGGTATGGTTGAGGACCGAAATCCAGTCTTTGATTAAGTCATTGGCGCTGGTGGGTTGCGCAGGCATGTTGAGAGTCTGTATAGTTTCGTCAATCATTGTTGACGGGTGTGCATGGGCCATAACGTTGAATGGTTTAGTTTTGAACAGAAGAACCCGCTGCCCGGCCTATTGTTCGTCGGGCGGGATCCTTTCCCGCTAAATCCTATTACCTGACTCGACTACTCATGGATGCCACCCAACTTCAGCCTGACATACAGTACCGATTTTCGCGTAGTGGGGGCGCAGGCGGGCAGAATGTGAATAAAGTAGCCACCAAAGCAGAATTGCGCTTCGACGTCCGTCACTCAACGCTACTTACCGACAACGAACGGGCTATTCTGGAAGAAAAATGGGCCAATAAACTCACTACCGACGGCGAACTGGTGCTAACCCACCAAACCGAACGGACGCAACTGGCCAATAAAGAGAAGGTGACGAAGAAGTTTTACCGGCTCATCGAACAGGCATTTATGCCGGTAAAAGCCCGCAAAAAAACGCGACCCTCGAAGGCAGTCGTAGCCAAACGGCTGGCCAGTAAAAAGCGGAAGAGCGAGGTGAAGGAGGGGCGTAAGAAAGTGCTATAGACATATCTCAAACGCGAAGTTCGCAAAGGAAACCTTTGCGAACTTCGCGCCTTTTTTTGCGCCCTTTGCGTTTAAAATAACTCGTTACAACTCCCGAACCCGAACGTTGCGGTACCAGACGCGCTCTTTGGGGCTATGGTTTTGGAGGGCAATTTTGCCTTTAGCATGGGGCGTAGCGTAGGGCCAGTTGGCAAACTTACTCTTAGCCACGGCGGTTTTCCACTCGTCGGAGCCGTACATGTAATCAACCACTTTTTTGCCATTCAGGTAGTGTTCAACGTGGTTGTTATTGACCACAATACGGCCTTTGTTCCACTCGCCGGGCGTTTTCACCAGATTGAAATCAGATGGCGGTATTACGTCGTAGTTGGCACCGGTCATCTGCGTGTCTTTCAGGGTATACAGCTTTCCATCGCCACCCATGTAGCCTTTGTCGTCGATAACCTGGAACTCCGGTCCTGACATATACGTCGATTTGATGTCCGGGCTGTCAGTGATTTTGTAAACCACACCACTGTTGGAGCCTTTTGGGATTTTGAACTCGAACTCGAGGTCAAAATTCTCGTACTCTTTATCCGTCACAAGGTCACCCCCAGTTCCGTCGGGTGTCATGGCTCCGTCTTCTACGTACCAGCCAACTACGCCATCTTTGTGATAGCTATGCCAGCCTTTAATGGTCTTTCCGTCGAACAGGCTCACCCATTTACCGGGTGCGGTTACTGCCACGAGCAGCAGGGAAATCAATAAGGTTTTCATATGGTTTCAGTTTTTTGGGTTAAAGATAGATTTTTCTAAACACAGAGCGAACGGAGGGTTCACAGAGTAACGGAGAAAAAACTCTGTTAACTCTGTGAACCCTCCGTTCGCTCTGTGTTTAACGCTTTTCCTATTCTAACCCGTCGGTCGATTTCTGATCGGAGCGGTCGGGGCCGGACATCATGCCTTCGGCCATGGTGCTGCTTTCGTCCATGCGTTCGCGGGGTGTATTGCGGGTTTCTTTGGCTTCTTCGGGCCGTTCGCCGGGCTGATACTCGTCAGGAGCTTTGGCGTTAACCCCATAGGGATGGGCCGAGTCGCCGGTATCGGGCAACTCATTGGGGCCGCTGTCGCTCATACCTTCGTTGTCCGGCCCCGCCGTCATGCCTTCATACTGATTTCCCGGAACGGCATTGCCTAGCGTGGACTTGCCTTCATCTTTATAATCGTAAGTTGAAGCAGATGCCCCTGCCGTAAACGTGGCGAAGTTGGCCGAGTTGACCTCGTGCTGACGCTCAGGTTGCGTTGGGTCTTCTATTTCGGGCTTGTCTGGCGAGGGGCTGCCGGGCAGCTCGGGTATTTCCGGCCCCGGAATCGGGTTGTAAGGGGGCGTTTCGGGAATGCCGGGCGTGGGTTGCATAGGGTCGGGCGTGCCGGGCGTAGGTGGAATCATGTCGCTCCGAAAGCCGTGCGTCTTTGTGGCGTCATCACCCGCGTCGGTATGGTCATTCGGCGCGTTTTCTGAAGGCAGTCCCGTGTTTACCGTCGAACCGGCGTCAGGATTTCCCGTAATGCCCGCCACAGCAATGGGGTCGTCGGGCATGGCTTCGGGCTTGAACATCGACCCAGCGCGCAGGGCGGCTTCGGAATTCTCGTATTTCTTTTTATCGTCGCCCATCAACGCCCGCTCTTCGTCAGAACCGGTTCTAATTCGGGGCATATCGTCGGATACGTCAGCTTCCGGGTTACCCATCGGCACTAACTTACCATCGACGAGTTTTACCATATTGGTTTCGGCCTGATCAACGCCAAACATGGTTTCGGCGTGTTCACTTGATACCAGATCGGCCTGTCGTGCGCCATCGCTAAGGTTCTCGTTTTCCATAATCGTCGTGAATGTTTAAGTCTATGCAAAACCGACAGGGCCGTAAAAGGTTTGGGAGTTGACCTATGCCAGCGCATCGAACAAAATTTCGGCGGGGTGTTGGGCGTGTCGACTGGTGCCATCTTTGATTTGGTGGCGGCAGGAAGTGCCGGCGGCTGATATGATAACGTCGCTGGTGGCCTGGCGCACGGCGGGGAACAAAACCAGTTCGCCAATCTGCATGGAAAGGTCGTAATGCTCTTTTTCGTAGCCGAACGACCCGGCCATGCCGCAGCAACCCGACGGTATCTGCTCAATGACGTAGTTCTCGGGCAGTGATAGTACGCGCATCACCGGCTCCATCGTAGAAAGGGCTTTTTGGTGACAATGGCCGTGTACCTTCACCTGACGCACTTCGGTAGTGAACTGACTGGCCGTAACGCGCCCGGCGTCGGCTTCGCGAGCGAGCCATTCCTCGAACAGAAAGGTGTTTTTGGCGATGTGCTGCGCGTCGGCTTTCAACTCTGCCGGTACCAAATCGGGATACTCGTCGCGGAAGGTCAGAATGGCTGATGGCTCCAGGCCAATGAGGGGCGTCTCGTCCGTAACGAGGTCTTTAAGCAGCATCACGTTGCGGATGGCGATTTTTTGGGCTTCTTCCACCAGCCCTTTCGAGAGGTACGTCCGGCCACTTTCAACATGATAAGGAATGGCGACCATGTACCCCAAACGTTCCATCAACTGCGTAGCTTTTTGGCCTACCTCAACATCGTTGTAGTTGGTGAACTCGTCGCAGAAAAGATTGATGAATGGTTTCGGTTTTTCGCCTGTGCTGACCCAAATTTGCTCTGTCCAAGTAGCTCCGCTCCGCCGTTTTCCTTCGGTTCTTTCCGTCTTCGTAACAGCCGAGTAAGCCAGCCTATCTGTTCTCGTAAACCAGTCTCTGAGGGTTATTTTTGCCAGAACTGGCATGGTACGGTCGGGATGAAAACCAACCATTTTGTTGGCGAGCTGACGTAGGGCCGTAGAGCCGTAAATACCATTATACGCCCAGGGCGCGAGACTGGCCAGCGACATTAAGTTTGTGAAGTTACCCACCAGCCGCGCTCGCAACGGTATGCCATGTTCCGCATAGTATTGCTGCGTAAACTCGGCCTTCATGCGGGTCATGTCCACGCTACTGGGGCATTCAGATTTGCAGGCTTTGCACGATAGACACAGGTCCAGTACGTCTTTTACAGCGTCATAGTCGTGTTCGGTGGGTTGGCCCTGACTCGTGTAAAAATGCCGCAGGATGTTGGCCCGCGCCCGCGTGGTGTCGTGTTCGCGCCGGGTGGCCATGTAACTCGGACACATCGTGCCGCCCGACAGGTGCGTTTTGCGGCAGTCGCCGGAACCGGAGCATTTTTCGGCCAGTTCGAGTAGCCCGCCATCGCGCGAGAAGTCGAAGATGGTTTTTGGTTGTGGCACTACTACGTCGGCTTCGGAGCGCAGGTGTTCGTTCATGGGGGGCGGGTCAATGACCTTGCCGGGGTTAAACAGATTATTTGGGTCCCAGAGCGTTTTTACGTCTTTGCATAACTGGTAATTTTCCGGGCCGAGCATGTAGGCAATAAACTCGCCCCGCAGCCGCCCGTCGCCGTGTTCGCCGGAGAGTGAGCCGCCGTACTTTTTCACGAGTTGGGCCGTATCCATCAGCAACGCCCGGAATTTCTGGCGGCCCTCGCTTGACTTTAGATTGATAAGTGGCAGCACGTGAATTTCGCCCGCTCCCGCATGGGCTGAATATTCGAGTTTCAAGCCGTGATTTTCCCAGGCCATCCGGTCCAGTTCGTCGATGTAATTCGGTAAGTCATGCACATCCACCGCCGTGTCCTCAATCACGTTGGCGGGCTTATCGTCGCCGGGAATATTGTACATAATACTCAGCCCGGCTTTGCGTAACGCCCACGGCTTTTTCGTATCGGCATCGAACAGAACAGGATAAGTATAGCCCAACTCCCTCGCTTTCAGCGCATCCACAAACCCTCGAGCCCTGCGCTCCACGCCCTCGTGCGTATCATCGAAAAACTCGACCATCAAAATCGCCTTCGGGTCGCCTTCCACGAAGGTGCGGTTTTTGGCCTGCTCGATGTTGGTTTTAGTCAGTTGCAGGATGTAATCATCAACCAGTTCCGAAGCCGCGCAACCGTGTTCAAGTGCTACTAAGTTAGCTTCGAGCGATTGCCGAATGGTTGAAAAATGCGCACAGACCAAAGCTGTTTCTTTGGGTGGCAGCGGCAACAGATTCAGTTTGGCTTCGGTAATGAAGCAAAGCGTCCCTTCCGAACCCGCAATGAGCGGGGCAAAGTTGAAGCCCTCTCCCGGGGAGGGGCCGGGGCGGTCCGGCGTTCCGGTGGGGTTTACCATCGCATCCAGCGCGTAGCCCGTATTCCGGCGGGTAACGGTGGGTTTGGGGTAGCCGTCCTGAATTTGCTGGCGAACAGCGGGATTGCTGAGCCAGTCGCGAAACTGTATGTATAGCCGCTGCTCGAGTGGGCTGACTACGTTCTCGCCCCGGCATTTGGCGTTGAACTGCGCCTGACTGAGCGGGCCGAACGTGACCTCGGCCCCATCGCTGAGTACGGCCCGAACTTCGAGCAGGTGATCGCGGGTGGTGCCCCAAATGATGGAATGCAGCCCGCACGAGTTGTTGCCGATCATGCCGCCAATCATGGCGCGGCTGGCGGTACTGGTTTCAGGGCCAAACATCAGTCCGTGTGGTTTGAGCCGTACGTTCAGGTCATCGCGGATAACGCCCGGCTCAACACGCACCCAGCGTTCATCGGCGTTGATTTCCAGGATCTGACCAAAATGCTTCGAAATGTCGACCACAATGCCGCTGCCTACTACCTGCCCGGCCAGCGACGTACCAGCCGCGCGGGGAATCAGGCCCGTTGGCAGACCGCCCTGACTATGCTGCTGCGCAAACCGGATTAGCCGTTTGATATCGGCTGTGTTTTTGGGCAATGCAACGGCCACGGGTGTTTCCTGATACACCGATGCATCCGTTGCATACAGCAGCCGCTGCGCCGTGTGTTGTGGCGACTCATCGAAGTACAAATCACCCTCGAAATGAGGCAACAGACTGGTAAAGGGAAGTTTTTGGGGCAGACGAAACATATATGCAGGCTTAGTTTGGCCGCTTAAAGATACGGACAAACGCTTCACGGGCTACCCCCCCGAACTACGCGTCCCGGCTACGCTATTCCCTCTTCGGTGTTCTGCTGGCGTAGTCGTCGGTTTCTTCGCGGTTTCGTTTGGTGAACTGGGTAAAGTCAACGTCGGGCAGGAGTTCAGTTTTTGCGGGATCAACGGTTTGCCGCAGCGCTTCCGTGAACGTGTCGAAGTCTTCTTTGTAGAGAAACAGCTTATGCTTTTCGCAGGTGAAGCCACCGCCCTGCGGGTGCCACCGACTCTCGGTAATGGTCAGAAAATAGTCGTTGGCGCGGGTGGCTTTTACGTCGAAAAAATACGTTCGTTTACCCGCTTTAATCTGGTCTGAGTAGATTTTTTCCTGTTCTCTTTCGTCCACGATTTCAGTACCGTTTAGTGCCGTTATGGCCGCTAAAGTGGGCGTAATTAGAGCACCGGGGAAACATATTAATTAACAGGCATTTGTGGTAAAATCACCCCAAAAAGTAGGTGAATTGTAGAGCGTATTCTACGTAATTTGGCGTAATGTCTTGTCAGATAGCCCCGTATCCTTTACCTTTGTATTTGTTGATATTGGCATTTGTGGAGACGGAGCGGTTGTGCAGTGTGTGAAGGCACCCCTCTCCGTTTATTTTTTCACCGTAACCAATGGCTATATGCACTTCATTCTGTCTGTTGTGATGTTCTTCAGTAACATCAAACCAGCAGAGACGCTTCCGCTCCTCGTGCAGAAGGGAAAAGCGTCTTTCTACGCTAAAAAATTCAGCGGCCGCCGGACCGCATACGGCGAACGAGTTCGGGCCGAAGCCCTTGAAGGTGCCCATCGTACACTACCTCTGAACACCTTAGTTGAAGTTACGAATCTATCCAATCAGCACACCGTTGTCATCCGTATCAACGACCGGGGCCCGTTTGCCAAAGGCCGTGTTGTCGATTTGACATATGCAGCTGCCAAGGCCCTCGGCATGATTTCGCAGGGCGTTGCCAATGTATCGCTGCGCGTTGTTGGTAAAGGCCAGCCCATTATGTTCGTTGCCGATTCGCTGGCCATCAGGTAAACCACCGTGGCCCGGACAAGAGTGTCCGGTAGCCGTAAGGCTAACCATGCAGAGCGTGTTTTTTTAGCCATTCGGCTACCGGACCGGGAGGTCGGGGTTACATCGCCCGGCTCGTCAGTTCCCAAAATTTTGGGAGATAGACGAGCCGGGTGCGTTTTTTGTGTACCTTACTCTGGACCGGATACATCTACAAATTCGCTCACTGATTCCAATGAAACAACCGCTCAACTTAAGTCAGGTACGCTCGTTTGGTAATGTCGAATTTCTGGCCCGTCAGTTGGTCGAGGGCTTTATTACGGGTCTGCATAAATCGCCCTTTCATGGCTTCTCGGTCGAGTTTGCCGAGCATCGGCTGTACAATACGGGCGAAAGTACGCGCCACATCGACTGGAAAGTATTTGGCAAGACCGAGAAGTTATTCGTGAAGCGTTACGAGGAAGAAACCAATCTGCGCTGCCACTTACTGGTCGATACGTCGTCGTCCATGTTTTACCCGGAGCCCGATTACGGCAAGATTACGTTCAGCGTGATGGCCGCGGCCTGTCTGGCCTATATGTTGCAACGCCAGAAAGACGCCGTGAGCCTAACAGCATTTGCGGATCAGATTGACCTGCAAACGCCCATCAAGTCGACGCCCTCGCATGTGCATAAGCTGTTTACGCAGTTGGATTTGCTCATGCAGCAGCCCAAACCCCTGCGCCGAACCTCAGCCGCCGAGGTCATTCATGAACTGGCCGAACGCATCAATAAACGCTCGCTCGTTGTGATTTTCAGCGATATGTTCGATAATTCCGAAAATAGCGATGCCCTGTTTTCGGCCCTGCAACACCTGCGCCATAATTTGCACGAAGTGCTGCTGTTTCACGTCACAGACAAGAAAACCGAAGAAGAGTTTGCGTTCGATGAGCGGCCCTACGAGTTTATTGACCTCGAAACGGGCGAGAAAGTGAAACTCCAGCCGGGGCAGGTGCGTGATACGTACCAACAAGCTGTGAAAAGCTATTTTCAGGAATTGAAAATGCGCTGCGGCCAGTACAAAATTGACTTTATCGAAGCCGACATCGCCCAGGGTTTCGAGCAAATTCTTACCGCCTATTTAGTGAAGCGCACCAAAATGAGGTAGACCAGCCTACAAATCCAGCAGTTGCCGGATGGTGTCGGCGTAGGTGCTGCCGGTGGTGAGTTTAGTGGCTTTTTTGTCGGCCAGCACCACCAGATATTTCCCGTCGAAATGGCGGTGCATCTCGGCGATTTTGAAGCGGTTAACAATAGCCGACCGGCTCACGCGCAGAAAGGTATTGGGCAGTTTCTCGCTCAGGGTCGTTAGGGTATAATTCGTCAGGTGCTTCTGCCCGCTGGTCGTACAAAGGAATACGTATTTGTCTTCGGCTTCGAAATGGGTAATGTCTGTGAGTGGCACCAGCACGATTTTGTCGCCGGTTTTGACCGATATTGAATGAATTTCTTTTTTCGGCTGCATCTGTGCCAGCAACTGCATCAGACTATCGCTCATTGGGTTGTTGCGGCTGTTTGCCCCGTCGTGCTCCACCAAGTTGCGGATTTTCTGGGCTGTGCGGCTAAGTCGTTCGGCTTCGATGGGCTTGAGCAAATAATCGACCGAGTTTTCTTCAAAGGCGCGAATTGCGTACTGATCGTAGGCGGTGGCAAAAATGACCATTGGCATGGTGGTCAGTTTAGCCAGCATCTCGAATCCGTTGAGCAACGGCATTTCGATATCCAAAAAAACAACGTCAGGTTGTTCGGCTTCGATAAACGCCAGGCCTTCGGCTCCGTTGCCAGCCTCGCCAATGATATCGAACGTATCGCTGTACGGCACTAATAACCGGCGCAACCGGGCGATAGCCAGTGGCTCGTCGTCAATCAGCAGGGTTTTTAGCGGCAGTTGCATGGTATTGGGTTAGTCCAGCGCATTGGAGACCGGTATCGCCGGGCTTATTTTTTTGATGAGACCCTGCAAGACCTTACCCGGTCCACATTCTGTGAAACTCGTTGCACCGTCGGCCACCATCCGCTCAACCGACTGAGTCCAGCGCACGGGCGAGGTGAGCTGGGCAATCAGGTTGGCTTTCAGCCGGGTTGGGTCAGTAGTGGGGCGGGCATCTACGTTTTGGTACACCAGACAGCGCGGCTCGCTGAACGGCATTTGCGCCACAGCTTCGGCAAACTCGGTGCGGGCGGGTTCCATAAACGGCGAGTGGAACGCACCACTCACGGCCAGCTGCACTACGCGTTTGGCTCCCGCTGCTTTGAGCCTTTCTTCGGCCATTTGAATACCGGCTACACTCCCCGAAATCACAACCTGACCGGGGCAGTTGTAGTTGGCCGGCACCACAATCTCGTCGGTGATGCCTTCGCAAACCTGTTCGATAATGGCATCGGACAAGCCCAGTACGGCAGCCATGGTAGACGGAGCCAGGTTGCAGGCGCGCTGCATGGCCGTGGCCCGGATAGAAGCCAGTCGTAAACCATCGGCAAAGGATAGCACCCCAGCCGCCGTCAGGGCCGATAATTCGCCCAGCGAATGCCCGGCTACCATATCAGGCGCGAAGCCGTTGAGCGTCATGGCTACGACTACGCCGTGCAGAAATACAGCGGGTTGGGTATAAATTGTTTGTTTAAGGTCATCGTCGGCTCCCTCAAACATAATCTTAGTCAGATCATAACCCAGTACCTCATTGGCCTGGTCGAATAACTGACGGGCCGATTCGGACTGCTGATAGAGATCGTGGCCCATACCCCGAAACTGCGACCCCTGACCGGGAAATACGTATGCCTTCATAACTCCTGAAACTAACATTGGTCAACTTGAACAGGCAAAGTAAATGGGTAGGATAAGAGCAAACAAAAACTTTATACACACTGTTGGAAAGGAGTCTGTTTTGTCTAATTTTTATCTGCTATAAATTAGACAAAACAAGGTGCTAAGGGGACAAATCTTGTTTGCGTGGCGTTTCTGATTTAGTTTTGACGCGCCATTAAAACCGGCTCCAATTCACTTAGTTAACTGTAATTTTTCCGAGTAATTCACTCTATGGCCTGGGTAACACAAACACTATCCAGCTCCCTCGGCCGCAAGGTCGTCATGTCATTGACGGGGCTGTTTCTGAGTACTTTCCTAATTGTTCATATGGCTGGTAATCTCCAGCTGTTTAAGGACGACGGTGGGCGGGCGTTTAATGAATACACATACTTCATGACGCATAATCCGCTCATTATCACGGTGTCGTATCTTTTGTACACGTCTATTCTGGTTCACGCGCTGATGGCTCTGATTCTGACCCGTCACAATCAGGCATCGCGTCCGGTAAGGTACGCCTACTCGCATCCCGAAGCCAACAGCCTGTGGTCGTCGCGAAATATGGGTATTCTGGGTACGGTACTGCTGCTCTTCATCATCATCCATATGCGGACGTTCTGGTACGAGATGCACTTTGGATCTGTACCGATGGCTGAGTATGACGGGAAACAGTACAAGGATTTGTACGCAGTGGTAAAAGTGGCTTTTGCTGAATGGTGGTACGTGTTACTGTACGTGATTTCTATGGTAGCTATCGGATTTCACCTGGCGCACGGTTTTCAGAGTGGTTTCCAAACCATGGGCATTCGCCATCCCAAGTATACACCCATCATTGAAACGATTGGTACCTATTTCTTCGCTATCATCATTCCGGTGGCCTTTGCGGCCATGCCAGTATATGTCTTTTTACAAGTTCACGGGATTATCTAATGACCGGGCCGCCGGTGCGGTGATGAGCGAATGAATGAATTAGTGAATGACCTCCGGCAGTACCTGCCTGAGTCAGTAACTAGTCACTCATTCTCTAATTCTCTAATTCACAATTGAATCATGGAACTGAAATCAAAAATTCCCGAAGGGCCGCTGGCCGAGAAATGGACACGGCATAAGTTTGGTTTGAAGCTGGTCAACCCATCCAATAAACGGAAGTACGATATTATCGTGGTCGGTACGGGCCTGGCCGGTGCTTCGGCAGCGGCATCGCTGGCCGAACTGGGCTACAACGTAACAGCATTGTGCTTTCAGGATAGCCCTCGCCGGGCGCACTCCATTGCCGCGCAGGGTGGTATCAATGCCGCCAAAAACTACCAGAATGACGGCGACTCGGTGTTCCGGCTGTTTTATGATACTATCAAAGGGGGCGACTACCGCTCGCGCGAGGGTAACGTACACCGGCTGGCCGAAGTCAGCGTGAACATCATTGACCAATGCGTGGCGCAGGGCGTTCCGTTTGCCCGCGAGTACGGCGGTTTGCTGGCTAACCGCTCGTTCGGTGGCGCGCAGGTGTCGCGCACGTTCTACGCACGGGGCCAGACCGGCCAGCAACTGCTGCTCGGTGCTTACTCGGCCCTGAGCCGTCAGGTGGCCAACGGTAAGGTGAAACTCCTGACCCGCACCGAAATGCTTGATCTCGTGGTGGAGGATGGAAAGACGCGGGGTATCGTTACGCGCAACCTGATTACCGGTAAGATTGAGTCGCACTCGGCGCATGCAGTGTTGCTCTGTACAGGTGGCTACGGCAACGTATTTTATCTTTCGACCAACGCGATGGGATCGAACGTAACGGCAGCCTGGCGGGCGCACAAACACGGTGCGCTGATGGCCAACCCCTGTTTTACGCAGATTCACCCAACCTGCATTCCCGTAAAGGGCGATTACCAGTCGAAACTGACGCTGATGTCGGAATCGCTCAGAAACGATGGCCGCGTATGGGTGCCGAAAACCAAAGAACTGGCTAACCAGATTCGCAAGGGCGAACGGAAACCAACCGACCTCAAGGAAGATGAACGTGACTATTATCTGGAGCGTCGCTATCCTTCGTTCGGTAACCTTGTACCGCGCGACGTGGCCTCGCGCAACGCGAAGGCCGTTTGTGATGAAGGACGGGGCGTGAGCAAAACCGGCCTGGCCGTCTATCTGGATTTTGCCGATGCCATCAACCGTGACGGTCGCAAAACCATCGAGGCCAAGTACGGTAACCTGTTCGAGATGTATGAGAAAATCGTCGATAACAATCCGTACGAGACCCCAATGATGATTTACCCCGCCGTACACTACACAATGGGCGGTTTGTGGGTCGACTATAACCTGATGACGACCGTTCCGGGCCTGTACGCACTGGGCGAAGCTAATTTCTCCGATCACGGGGCTAACCGGCTTGGTGCGTCGGCCCTGATGCAGGGTCTGGCCGATGGTTATTTTGTGATTCCTTACACCGTTGGCGACTACCTGGCGACTATCGGTCCCGCTGACAAACTGCCCGTTACGGCCCCCGCCTTCCGCGAGGCCGAGCAGCGGGTAACGACTGTGATTGAGAAAATGCTGGCTATTAAAGGCACCAAACCGGTCGATGATTTCCACCGCGAATTGGGCCTGATTATGTGGGACTACTGCGGTATGTCGCGCACGGCCGAAGGGCTGACCAAAGCACGGGGTCTTATCAAAGACCTGAAAGCCGAGTTCTGGAGCAACGTTCGCATTACGGGCGAAAGCGAAGAACTGAACCAGTCGCTCGAAGCTGCCAGCCGCGTCGCCGATTTCATTGAACTTGGTGCGCTGATGATTGAAGACGCCCTGAACCGCGACGAATCGTGCGGTGGTCACTTCCGCGAGGAATACCAGACACCCGACGGCGAAGCCCTGCGCGACGACGCCGATTTTGCCTACGTAGCGGCCTGGGAATATCAGGGCGACAATCAGCCCGAAAAACTGAACAAAGAGACGCTGGAGTTCGAGAACGTAAAACTCACTCAGCGTTCGTATAAATAAGAAGTTGCAAGGTTATATAGTTGTAAAGTTGTGAAGTGCTTCGGCCAGCAACTATGCAACCGCTTCGGCGGACCGACTATGACTTTACGACCGCAGTGGCGGACCACTTACAATTTCTCTACAAGATGAAAGTCAATCTGAAAGTCTGGAGACAGAAAAATAATAATACGGCGGGTAAACTGGTTGAATACGGTCTCGATAATATCTCGCCGGATATGTCTTTTCTGGAAATGTTCGACGTCCTGAACGGTGAACTGACCAGAAAGGGTGAGGAACCTGTTGCGTTTGACCATGACTGCCGCGAGGGTATTTGCGGCATGTGTTCAATGTACATCAACGGGCGGGCACACGGACCACAAACCGGTGCTACAACCTGCCAGTTGCACATGCGTTCGTTCAGTGATGGCGATACCATTGTGGTTGAACCCTGGCGGGCGCGGGCATTCCCGGTACTAAAAGACCTGATGGTAGACCGCTCGGCGTTCGACCGGGTCATTCAGTCGGGGGGCTACGTATCGGTCAATACCGGCTCGGCACCCGATGCCAACGAAATCGCGATTCCGCGCAGCGTGTCCGACGAAGCTATGGATGCAGCGCAGTGTATTGGTTGCGGTGCCTGTGTAGCGGCCTGTAAAAATGCATCGGCCATGCTGTTCGTAGCGGCTAAAGTTTCGCACATGGCGGTATTGCCGCAGGGTAAAGCGGAGAGTACACTCCGGGCCGAACGCATGGTAGCGCAGATGGACGCCGAGGGTTTCGGTGCCTGTTCGTTCACGGGTGCCTGTTCTGTAGAATGCCCCAAGTCGATTTCCCTCGACCACATTGCCCGCATGAATCGCGAATACCTCGGTGCCAAACTCACTTCAGAAAATATGCAGGGGTGAGGAACACTATGGTGATTAAGGAGGAGGCCCGCGCGTAGGTAAGCAACGGGCCTCCTCCTTTTCTAATCCATAATTTTAATGCTGTACTTCGTCAGTAGACCGGGTAGGTTATGGCGGGAGAACCGGGCCTTCTTGATGATATTATCGTCTGGGTCCATCGTCAGGTTGTACGAACTGGAAAAGTCGACACCAGTCAGGTTATTTTCGGCGAATTTGGCCAGTTCCAGATCACAGGAGTCGAACAGGGCGTTTGTCAGGTCGCACTTCAGGAAATGAACCTCTTTTACCGAACACTCGATGAACTGCGTTTTTTTTAGTTTCTTATCGAGGAAAACGGCGTAATCGAGTCGGCACTGGTAGAAATCAACCCGCAGGCCAAATGGGTTGCAGAGACCGAAATCAATGTGCATGAGTTGGCAGTTTACAAAGGTAACATCGTCAAGTTTGGTGTTTGGGAGCGCAGCCTGCGTCAGGTCGCAGTTTTCAAACCGGCAATTTATAAAACTCGATTTGGTAAAAGTAACCGCCGATAGATTCAGATTTTTGAACGTACACTGCTCAAAATCGTGTTGCACCCACTGTACCGGTAACTCACTATTTGGGTCGAAAATCTTGTCGTAAAATTCCATGCTGGCTAAGATTAGATAGTCAGGTTGCGCCGGGAAATTATGAGTAAGTCCGCACATAATCCGTTATTTTTACTGTTCATTATCAACTTATCCCGTACTGCCGATACCAATTATGGCAACTGCAACTGATTTTGTTCGCTCAACCACCTCCGAGCCGCACCGCATCCGCACCCGGCAAATTCTGAAAGCGCACCCCGAAATCAAAAAACTCATCGGTCAGAAAAACCCGACTACGTTCTGGGTCATTCTGGGCTGTGTCTCGCTCATGGTCGCTATGGCCTGGCTCGTGCGAGATCAGTCGTGGTGGGTTGTGGTGGCTGCTGCGTGGTTTATCGGCGCGTTTCCAGCGCATACGCTGTTCGTCTGCATTCACGAAGCGGCCCACAACCTGATTTTTCGCAAACCAACGGCCAACGCCTGGGCGGCCGTCTTCGCGAACCTACCTACGGTACTGCCTACGGCGTTGTCGTTCAAGAACTTTCACATCAAGCACCACGCGTTTCAGGGCGTCCACGAACTCGACGCTGATTTGCCCGACTGGTACGAAGCCAAACTGATTAAGAACTATGCCATTGGTAAAGCCATCTGGCTGCTGCTGTTTCCGGTATTTCAGGCGATCCGTACCATTCGTATGCGCGAACTGGCTGTAATTGATAAGTGGGTCGGTACCAATATTGTGGTACAACTGGCCTTCGACGTCTTGATTGTGACGCTCTTCGGTTGGAAAGCCCTGGCGTTTTTGTTGCTGTGCCTGTTTTTCTCGGTCGGTCTGCATCCACTCGGTGCCCGCTGGATTCAGGAGCATTACCTCACGCTGGACCCGGAGCAGGAAACGTACAGCTACTACGGCCAACTGAACGGCCCAAACCTGAACGTAGGTTTCCACAACGAGCACCATGATTTTCCGTCGATTCCCTGGAACAGACTGCCCGAGATCAAGCGCAGCGCACCGGAGTTTTACGATACGCTGAAGTTCCATACATCGTACGTCCGGCTGTTTTTCCGGTTTCTCTTCGACCAGGAGATTTCGCTTTACTCACGCATTGTCCGCAGCGAACGGGGCCGCGTCACCCTCGCCGACGAGTCGAAGCCTGATCTTGAAATGGCGCGTAAGCAGGCCGTGCCGGTTGAAGCGTAATTAGTTTTCATCGTATAGAAAAAGCCCCGCCAGATATCTGGCGGGGCTTTTTCTGTAGGTCGGACACTCCTGTCCGACCAGTCGCGGAGCGACTAATCCGGTAGTTGAAGCTAAGTTATCGCGTTTTTAGCTTAGCTTCAACTACATCGTTAGCCCGTACCGGGCTGGTCGGACAGGAGTGTCCGACCTACATAGCAAACCGACCTTTGCCGGCGTCCAGAAAAGCGATGAAATTGGCTACACTGCGGTCATAGTTTTTCGGGGATACCAACAGCTTGCCGCTACTGTCGACCAAGCAGTAGTGTGGCTGGGCGTTGTTGTTGTATTTCGTGATTTGCAGGTCGGCGTTTTGCGCACCGATGGTTTTCTTCACCTTCTGGTCGTAGGGCGAGGTGTACCACTGTGCTTCGGGTAGTTCAGTTTTATCGTCCACGTACAGGGCTACAATTACGTAATCGTTTTGAAGGCGTTCCAGTACTGCCGGGTCTGCCCAGACGTTGGCTTCCATTTCGCGGCAGTTTACGCAGCCATGTCCGGTGAAGTCGATGAAGACCGGTTTGTTCACTTTTTTGGCGTAAGCCAGGGCCTGTTTGTAGTCGAAGAACCCGTTCAGGTTGTGGGGTAACTCGAACAGGTCAGCGTATTTGGGTGTCTCGCCGAGAGGGGTGCCAACTGCCGCACCACTGCTGGAGGGCCGTTCGTACAGGTCGAAATCCTGTGATGTCTTCGGCGGTAAATAGCCTGACAACGCTTTTAACGGTGCACCCCACAGACCCGGTATCATATACACCACAAACGCGAACGTACCGATGGCCAGCACCATGCGTGGTACGCTGGTGAACCTGGTTTCGCTGTCGTGCGGTAGACGGATTTTGCCAAGCAGGTAGAAACCAATCAGGGCAAAAATGACAATCCAGAACGCCAGATAGACTTCGCGGTCGAGCAAGCCCCAGTGATAGACCTGATCGGCGATGCTCAGGAATTTTAGCGCGAGGGCCAGTTCAAGGAAGCCCAGTACAACCTTCACCGAGTTGAGCCACCCGCCCGATTTCGGCAAACTCTTAAGCCACTGCGGAAACAGCGCGAACAGCGTAAACGGTATGGCAAACGCCGACGAAAAAGCGGCCATACCTACAATCGGCTTAATCACTTCGCCCCCTGCCGATGCTACCAGCAGACTACCCACAATAGGACCGGTGCAGGAAAATGAAACCAGCACCAGCGTAAAAGCCATAAATAGGATGCCCAGCACCCCGCCCTTCTCACTTTGCGCGTCGGCTTTGTTGACCAGCGAACTCGGTAACACGATCTCGAACAACCCCAGAAATGATAATCCGAAGATGAAGAAAACCGCAAAGAACAAGACGTTTGGCAGCCAGTGCGTACTCACAAAGTTGGCAAATGCCGGGCCATTGATGCGCGACACAACCGTGCCAATCAAGACGTAAATAGCTACGATAGACAGGCCGTAGAGTAATGCCTTCCAGGTGCCACCTTTCTGATTCGTGAAAAAACTGACCGTCATCGGAATAATTGGAAACACGCAGGGCGTTAGCAGGGCCAGCAAACCAGCCAGAAAAGCCGCTACGACAAAACCCGCAAGTGACTCCGTAGCGGGCGTTTCGGCGGCTGCGTCGAGTGGGGCTTCGGGTCCCTCGATAGCCTGCTTAACAGTTGGTGTTGTGAGTCCATCGGTAGTTGTAAGCGTTGCCGGGGTTGTTGCACTTTCGGTTGTTGGCATTGTAGCCGCCGGTGTTATCTGTGGCGCAGTGGCAGCGGTGGCTGGCGTCACTATTTCTGGCTGACCAGCCGCCGTAGCGGGAGCAGACGCGGTAAGTTGCGTTGAGAATGGGGCTTCTTTGGGGGGCAGACAGGTACCGTCAATTGACGAACAGGCCATATACTCAACCGTTCCGCTGAATGTGGCAGCAGGCTTCAGGAGTTTTACTTTTTGCAAAAACTGCGCCCGGCCCGAAAACTGCCTGATTTTAGCATCCCAGACTTTCTCGTAGACTTCCTCCACGCCCACCGGTACTACTTTGCCCACGAGTTGATACCCGTCATTCGGGGTAAATGTAAGCGTGGTAGGAAGCGGGCCAATATCTGGATTAAGGTCATTGGAATAGATATGCCAGTTGCTGGTCAGCGCGGCCTGAATGCGCACCTCCACTACGTCGCCAACGCGGGCGGGCTGCTTCGGTACCGATACCGACCAGGTGGCAGGATCTTTGATGAGTTGAGCGAACGTGGATAGCGAGAGCAACAGCCCGGCCACGAGCGCGAGGAATGACTTCATTGGACAGTGGGTAATGATTCGATACTGTAACACGGTTTCTGCAAAAATACGTCCAATTGTTCGGCCCCGTACATACAACGCCCCGACCAATGGCCAGGGCGTTGTTGTAAGATCTACCTGTTAAAACCGAATTAGTAACTGAACAGCACCGGGTTTAACTCATCCTGCGGTTTGCTGCCAATGGGTACGCTGGCCAGCCACTTTGCATGGTCAGCCATCTGATAGTTGTTGCGGGGCTGCACAACAGTCTGGTCTTTGTCCATATAAATCATGGTCATTACCCCACGCGGACGGTTGGAGGTATTTGGCCCGGCGCGGTGGAACGTCCAGCCAGCGTGGTAGCTCACTTCGCCGAGGTCGAATGGGGTGTTATTGAGCGGGAAGTTTTCTTTTTGCAGGGCGTTTGCCAGGATTTGCTCGCTTTCGTCGCTGATTTCCAGATCGCGGCCAATTTCTACGCTCTGTGAGCCTTCGGCAAAGGCCAGCGGACCGAGTTCCATCGGCGTATCCTGTAACGGTATCCAGACGGTAGTCGTCTTGCTGGAAGACAGTGGCCAATAGAACTGATCGGCGTGCCAGGGTGTAATGCCGCCGGACGGTTCTTTGTAAAGTGCCTGATCGTGGTAAATGCGGACGCCTTCCACACCCATCAGATCGGTAGCAATCCGGGCCAGCCGTTTCGAGAACACAAATTCCTGGGCCTGTTCATCTTCGCGCCAGAGGTTCATTATTTGCAGAAACGCCCGCTCATAGGTTGTGCGCTCGCTCATGGGTTTGTCGAGCGTGTTGAGTCGGAACACCAGATCCGTAATTACTTCGCCGTAGTAGGTCAGCACGTCGGCACTCAGTACCTGCTTCAATTTTACATAGCCGTTTTTCCGGTAGAATGCGATGGCGTCAGGGCTAACATTGTATGATGTGTTTAACTCCCGTAACAGCGACGCTTTGTTGATGGCTGCTTCCATAATGGCTGATTATGCGAAATGAAGTGTGTTTATTCTATCGGGCAAAAATACCAGATATTAAAATGAGTAAATACAGATGAGTTTACCCGTTTATGTAGCATATTGATTGTATAAAAACCCTCTTCCCTTTTGTGGGCCATAATACCGCATATTATGAAAGCACTCTTCGAGAAAATTACTATTCATGACCAGCGATCGCTTTTAGTCCGGCGGTTTAAGATGCCCCAGTTCGATGTACCCTGGCATTATCACCCCGAATATGAACTAACCTACATTGCCAAGGGGTGCGGTCGGCGGTTCGTGGGCGATCACGTAGAATCGTTCGTAGCGGGCGATCTGGTGCTGATAGGTCCCGACATGCCGCACTTCTGGCGTAGCGATGACGAATATTATCAATCCGAATCCACGCTTATGGCCGAGTGGATTGTGCTGCAGTTTCCGCTGGCGTTTACCCAACAGGTATTACAAAATCTGCCCGAAGCCTGTGCCATCACGAGTCTTCTTACCCGTGCCCGCTATGGTCTGCGGTTCAGTATGGAAGTGTCCAGTCAGATGAGCGATGACATTAAGCAGCTTGCTACGCAGAACGGCCTGGAGCAGGTGTTGAGCACCCTGCATATTCTGAATCAGCTGGCCACCGACCGCGACGCCTGTTTGCTGGCCAGCGATGGCTATCAACTGGCACCGGGAGCCGCCGAAACCGAGCGCATGAAACGGGTACTCGAGTTCACACTGGCGCATTTTCGCGACGAAATCAGGATTGAGCAGATTGCGTCGGTGACGGGTATGGCACCAGCAGCTTTCTGCCGTTACTTCAAAAAACGCACCCGAAAAACCTACGTCGAGTACCTGAACGAACTGCGCATTGGTCACGCCCGTAAATTGCTGACCAACGCCGACCTGAGCATAGGACAGGTGGGACTGGAGTGCGGGTTCAATAATATCTCCCATTTTCACCGGCAGTTCAAACTCAATACCGGCATGACCCCATTACGCTACCAGACAACGGTGCATACGAAGTGAAAAACCGGGCATTTTTCGTTTTCCGCCGTACCTTTGTTATATAGATTGTTTGGTTGTTTGTCGGGCTAACTATTTGGCTGTCGATGACGATCAGGTGACGTCAGATGAGCGGCAACCAAACAGTTAACCAACCAAACAGACAAACACCGTTTGCGCATGACAACCGAGACCACTATCGCCCGCGACACTGCCGTTTTTGACCTCATCGCCCGCGAACAGCACCGGCAGGAATCCGGTATTGAACTGATTGCTTCCGAGAACTTCGTATCGCCCGCTGTCATGGAAGCAGCTGGCAGCGTACTGACCAACAAATACGCCGAAGGTCTGCCCGGCAAACGCTACTATGGCGGTTGCGAAGTGGTTGATGAGGTAGAGCAGATTGCCATTGACCGGGCCAAAGAACTCTTCGGAGCTACCTGGGCCAATGTGCAGCCGCACTCCGGGGCCAACGCGAACATGGCCGTCTTCCTGGCCTGTCTCAAACCCGGTGATACCATTCTGGGCTTTGACCTAAGCCACGGTGGCCACCTCACGCACGGCTCGCCGGTCAACATTTCTGGTAAGTATTTCCGGCCTACGTTCTACGGCGTCGAGCGCGAAACGGGCCTTATCAACTACGATACCGTCGAAGAAACCGCCAAGCGTGAGCGGCCAAAGCTGCTCATCTGCGGAGCGTCGGCCTACAGCCGCGACTGGGACTATGCCCGGCTCCGCGCCATTGCCGACGAGATAGGTGCATTGCTCCTGGCCGACGTATCGCACCCCGCCGGACTAATTGCCAAAGGTCTGCTGAACGACCCGCTGGCCCATGCGCATATCGTTACAACCACAACCCACAAAACCCTGCGCGGTACGCGGGGTGGGCTGATTATGATGCGCGAAGATTTTGAGAATCCCTACGGCCTGAAAACACTGAAAGGGGAGCCCCGGCTTATGTCGTCGCTGCTCGACTCGGGTGTATTTCCGGGTACGCAGGGTGGCCCGCTCGAACACATCATTGCGGCTAAAGCCGTGGCGTTTGGCGAAGCCCTCACCGACGATTTTTACGAGTACGCCGTTCGGGTAAAAGCTAACGCGCAGGCTATGGCCAATGCGTTTACGGAGCGTGGCTACCAGATTATTTCGGGCGGTACGGATAACCACCTGATGCTGATTGATTTGCGTAGCAAGGGCTTAACCGGAAAAATTGCCGAGAACACGCTCATCAAAGCCGATATCACGATCAACAAAAACATGGTGCCGTTCGATGATAAATCGCCGATGGTGACGTCGGGGATGCGGGTTGGTACGGCGGCTATGACTACGCGCGGCCTGATTGAATCGGACATGGAGCAGATTGTCGTATATATTGACCGGGTGCTGATGAACCACGACGATGCGGGTACGTTAGCCACCGTTAAAGAAGAAATCAACGAGTGGATGAAAGCATTTCCGCTCTTTAAAAGTTAATTGTGAGGAATGAATGAGCAAATAGTCTGGAACTACCCGCTTTATTCACTCCGTGTCGGCGTACCGATTCACTCATTCAAATATTCGCAATTGAATTATGCCACTCGACCAGGTAACTGATGACGTATTGGAAGCGGGCGAGAAGGAGATGACCTTTCTCGACCATCTGGAAGAACTCCGCTGGCACATTATCCGGGCTGCCGGTGCCATTCTGGTGTTCACCATTGTTGCTTTTATTTTCATCGAAGAAATTTTTGACAAGGTGCTGCTCGGTCCTGCCAAAACCGATTTCTGGACCTATCTGCAGATGTGCAAACTGGCCGATTATTCGGGCTATGCCGATCTGTGCGTCAAAGAATTCACCTTTACTTTACAGGCCCTGGGCTTATCGGATCAGTTCACGATGTCGCTGACGTCATCGTTTTTTGTGGGCCTGAGTTTTGCTTTTCCTTACGCATTCTGGGAAGTCTGGCGGTTTATCAAACCAGGGCTTCGCCCTGCCGAGAGACAGGCCGCGCGGGGCGGGGTTTTCTTCGTGTCGCTGCTGTTTGGGCTGGGGATGTTGTTTGGATATTACATTGTTACGCCACTGGCTATCAATTTTTTAGTAAATTTCCAGCTATCGCCCCAGATCAAAAATAACATTGATATTACATCCTACATCTCGGTCGTTGTAACGCTGGCATTAGGATGCGGACTTATTTTTCAGATGCCGATTATCTCATTCGTCCTCTCAAAAGTAGGGATTGTAACACCGTCCTTTCTACGTGAATACCGCAAACACGCCTGGGTCGTTATTCTGATTGTAGCAGGTGTCATCACACCCTCGCCCGACCTATACAGCCAGATTCTGGTGGCCCTGCCGTTAACTCTACTGTATGAGGTGAGCATCTGGGTATCGGGCCGCGTAATGAGGGCCAAACTCAAAGATGAGCAGGCCCTGATGAAGTCTTAATTTGGAAAATATGCTGAAAAAAGGTCGCCTGAAAAGCGGCCTTTTTTCGTATCTTGACTTTAGTTCAATAACCGAATACACCACCCGATGCAGACAGTCGAAAAAATACAACTAAGCGAGGGGCAGATGAGCGCACTCGATGCGGGAGAGATGGTATCTATTCCAGCTTTGTGGGAGGAGTTCGAATCTTTTCTTGCTGAAACAAACTACCGCGCGGAGTACCATAACGACCACATCATTATCATGGGCTTAGCAAGATTCATTCACGAAGTTTTAGTAAGGAACATCATTTATCTCCTCAAAGGGTTTTATCTCAGCAACCCTTTCTATGTAGCCGTGAGCAACGTGGACCTTCGGCGGGATGGTAAGCGACGGCATTATAATGGTGATGTTGTCGTCGTGAAGGGCTAGCCCGCTTATCAGCCCGGTTCTGACTCCATAATTACGAATCCGTACCTAATTGTAGAAGTGCGTTCCGAATCGATACTGAACTACGATTTGGGGGTAAAACGCCGGGTCTATGAGCAGATGGAAACCGTGCAGGAGATTGTTTTCGTTGACCCGTTCGAGCAACAGGTACTGGTTTGCAGGCGTACGGAACAGCCTAATGCATGGCTGGAAACGACGCATTCGCAACCCGGCGACATGGTACTGGTTGATGAGAATGAACTGTTGCTCAAAACCGTTTTCGAGAATCTGCCAACTTAAGAAGCCTAGCACCAATGCCCCAATACGATTTTCGCCGGTATCATATCCGGTCCATCAACGCGGCTTCCGACGCCGACCGGACTGCTATCAATCAGGAACTTAAAGACCTGTACGAGGCCCTGCCCGACGCCGATAAAACGGATTTTAACCAGCAACTTCAGGCGTTTCTGGCCAAAGAAATGGGTCGTATCAAGTCCGATTACGAGTCGATGAAGCCGAGTCCAAACTGATATGCTTACATGCTGTATCAAAAAGAAAGGCAGAGCCAAGCAGCTCCGCCTTTACCTGTTCAGGTTGATTCAACAAAATAGATTAACTCAAAAGCCAATTGGAATAGAGTATCCCATCGTTACGGCTACGCCCCGGTTGCGGACGTTCACGTTTACTACAGGTACCTGCACCTGCCGCGAGAAGCCGTGCGTGTAGCGACCTTCGATGAAAAACTTACCCGTGCCGGCATCCATGGCAAAGCCCAGACCACCCACGGCTCCCACGTCCCAGCGGTTCAGCGCACCGCCGTAATTCACGTCCACGTCGAACGGGCGAGTGGTAATCAGGGCTGTAGCGCGGGTTCTGACGCGGCCATCAACGGCGTAGCTAACGGCAGGACCGGCAATGATGTAGGGTTGTATAGAACCGGTCGATAGGTTTACTTTCGCCAGCAGCGGTACCTCAATGGTGTTGGACTGGTAGGCAATCCGCGCGCCGAGGGGTAACTCAAACGCGCCGAGGTTGAGGTTGAAACCTTCTTTTATGGCAAAGCCCTTTTGGACATATGCCACTTCGGGCCGGAACGATACGCGGTTGCTGAGTGGAATGTCAAGAAAAATAGCTCCTGTTGGGCCAGCCGCCGGGTGAAAGTCTGGAGTGATGCTACCCAGAAAATCAGGTTTGGCGGCAAACCCCCAGTTAGCCCCGCCCCGAACGCCGATCTGCACCTGTGCAAAACTGGTCTGGGTAATAAGTGAGCTAAGGGCAAAGAGGCCGGCGAGTGCAATGCGTTTCATAGTCGTAAAAGAAAAAATGGTTGACGATTAAAGCGAACGGCGGGTAATCAGGATAGAAGAATACAAAGAGTGAATGGTGGTATCCTGCGCTGTTCGATGGTTGGATGCAAAGCCGAATCGAAAGATTAATCGGGGATAAAACTATTTTTGTGTGGTACACCAGCCTGGCCCGGTAGTATAGCTATCGTTGTATCTTTACTCGATACCGACACCCCACCAGTATGAAATACGTTAAACCCACTAAATTCAGCTACCTGCCCAAATTCCTGATGCCGCTCGATGTGCTGGGTCTGTTTGAAAGCGATCCGTTCGGGAGTTCGCTACTGGTCAGGCGGATACTGATTGGTATTATCGGCTGGGCTACGTATGCCCGCTACACAGTTGTGAACCGCATTCAGATTGAAGGCACGGAGAACTTAGAAAATCTGCCTATCAACAACGTCCTGTTTCTGTCGAATCACCAGACGTATTTCGCCGATGTGATTGCCTTCTTTCAAATTTTCTGCGCTGTAAAGTGGGGCTTTCAAAACACGTTGTTGCCTCCCATGTACCTGCTTGGCCCCCGCGCCCGGCAGTATTACGTAGCGGCCTCAGAAACAATGCAGAAAGGGATTTTACCGCGTTTGTTTGCGGCTGGCGGAGCCATTACCATCGAGCGGTCATGGCGGGCCGAGGGGCGTGAGGTGCAGCGGTCGGTCGATACGTCGGCTACGGATAAGATCACCCAGGCACTGGCCCACGGCTGGGTCGTCAGTTTTCCGCAGGGTACCACCAGCCCCTACGCACCCATCCGCAAAGGAACCGGCCACCTCATCCTCGACAATCAGCCCATTGTCATCCCCATTGTAATCAATGGGTTCCGACGGGCATTCGATAAGAAAGGACTACGCTTTAAAAAACGGAATACGCTGCTTTCGGTCCGCTTCAAAGAACCTATGCCCTACGGCCCCGAGGATACCGTCGAAGACATTGTAGCCCGCGTCCGTCACGCCATTGAGCAGGACGCTCCGGAATGGGTGAAATGAAAAAGTTATAAAGTTGTAGGGTTGGCTGACGCATGAATAATCTGGCGTCAGCCAACCCTACAACTTTATAATTCTCTTAGAAAAGCCAGCGGAAGAACAGGAACAGGGTGAACGAGAGCAGGACCGAAACGGGCAGCGTCAGCACCCAGGCGAGGGCAATATTGCGTACTGTGCTGGCCTGAAGGTTTTTGATGCCTTTGCTTGCCACCATACTACCCGCAATACCCGACGACAGTACGTGCGTAGTGCTGACGGGTAGTTTCATCCAGGATGCCAGGCCAATCATGACTGCGGCTGTGAGTTCTGCCGAGGCTCCCTGCGCGTAGGTTAGGTGTTGCTTCCCAATCTTTTCGCCTACCGTCACCACAATTCTGCGCCAGCCAATCATGGTACCCAGACCCAGTGAGACAGCAATCATCAAAATAACCCACAGCGGAGCGTAATCGGTAAAGCGTCGCAGACCATCTTTTTCGCTAAGACTGGCTTTCAGTACATCCATCTGCTTCGAACTGAGATTGGCTCCTTCGTCCTCGGCAATTTTGTTCATGTTGCTGTTAATCAATAGTAAATCACGCCGTACGTCTAACCGCTTTTCTTTCGGGATTTCTTTATCTGCCGTTGGCGTAGCAACCAGTTTTTTTAATTCGGTCAGTTCCGTACGGACGCGGGTCAGCCGGTCACGGTTGGTGCCTGATAGCTGGCTGGGGTTCAGGGCATTGATGGTCTGCTCAATACCGACAATGTTACCCTGCATGAGAACCGGGTCGAGGCCGGGTTTAATAGCAAATTGAAACGGTACAACGCCAATCAGAATCAGCATGACCAGACCTACTCCCTTTTGCCCGTCGTTACTGCCGTGTACAAAACTGACCATGGAGCAAGTAGCGATCAGAATAGTGCGAATCCAGGTGGGTGGTGGGGTATTTTTCTTTGGCTCCTTAAAAAGTTGCACTTTGTTCTCTTCCGGCACAACCCGCCGAATCAGAAACATCAGGACGATGACGAGACTAAAGCCGAGTAATGGCGACAATAGTAGGGCGTAACCCGTTTCGATGGCTTTTTCCCAGTTTACACCCCCGTCACTCACGCCCAGCGTAGAAAAAGCCAGCCCAACGCCCAGAATGGAACCAATCAGCGTGTGCGAACTCGAACTTGGCAGGCCAAAATACCACGTACCTACGTTCCAGATAATGGCACTCAGCAACAGCGCGAACACCATCGCCAGGCTGTGATACACGTTCTGGTCAACCAGTAACTCAATAGGCAGTAGGTTGACAATACCCATTGCCACGCCGATACCGCCCAGCAAAACCCCTATAAAATTGAAAATGCCCGACAAAACAACCGCAATGGTTGGCTTGAGGGCATTGGTGTAAATAACGGTGGCCACGGCGTTGGCGGTATCGTGAAAACCATTGACAAATTCAAAGGCACACGCAGCCAACAGACTGACAAACAGGAGGATAAAAATATCCGTCTCTAAACCAAACATAAGGTGATCGCTTCGGTGGAGAGGCCAGCGGCAGGACCGTAAGCCAATGACTACCACAAAAGTAACGTAAAGCCCCGCAACCCATGTTACGTAATTGTTACGTAGTTACTTCTTGCCCGCCAGCTGCCCGCAGGCCGCGTCGATGTCTTTGCCGCGGCTTCGTCGTACGTTTACCATTACACCCTTTTGCTCGAGATAGGCCGCAAATCGATCCAGTGTTTGGGGGTCGGTATTTTTGAAACTGGCTTCGGCAATGGGGTTATACTCGATGATGTTGACCTTGGCCGGTACGCGCTTCGTGAATTTCCAAAGCTCCTCAGCATCCTGCAACGTGTCGTTGAAGTTGTAGAACAGGATGTACTCAAACGTAACGCGAGTGCCGGTTTTCTGGTAGAAATAACTTAGCGCGTCGCCCAGCGCGGCCAGCGTGTTGCTTTCGTTGATGGGCATGATGGTGTCGCGTTTGGCATCATTGGCCGCGTGCAGCGAGAGGGCGAGGTTGAACTTTACCCCATCGTCGCCGAGCTGCCGAATCATTTTGGCGATACCTGCCGTACTGACCGTAATCCGCTTCGGCGACATACCCAGGCCGTTGGGTGATGTGATGCGGTCAATGGATTCCAGCACGTTTTTGTAGTTCAGCAGCGGTTCGCCCATGCCCATATACACGATGTTGGACAGTGGTACGTCGTAGGTCTCGCGCGATTGCCGGTCGATGGCCACCACCTGATCGTAAATTTCGGCGGCATCCAGATTGCGTTTCCGGTCCATATAGCCCGTCGCGCAGAATTTGCATGTCAGTGAGCAGCCCACCTGCGAAGAAACACAGGCCGTCATCCTATCCGTATCGTCGTGACGTAAGGCCGGAATCAGAACGCCCTCTACCAGATTGCCATCGAACAGCCGAAACGACGACTTTATGGTCCCGTCGTTGCTCCGCTGTTGCTGGTCAACTGTAAGCGGGCGGATTTCGTAATGCGTGTCGAGCAGTTCGCGGATGGGCAGGGGCAGGTTGGTCATCTGCGAAAACGATGTCGCCGATTTTTTCCAGAGCCATTCCTGAATCTGCTTCGCCCGGAATCCCGGTTGCCCCTGCCCGGTAAGCCAGTCGGTCAACTGCGCCGGGCTTACCTTGCGAATGTCCTGTTTTATGGTCGTTGCTGTTATGTTCATAGTGTTCAGTTGCCCGACTGCCAGTTTCTTCCCTGCTCCAGCGTTTTGGGTACCCACACAGCGGCTTTATCCATGACCTGTGGCGCAATGGGCCGGATATGCGGGTAAAGAAACGCACCTTCGGTATGTTTGGCGGGTAGCCTGACGTTCATGAAACTTAACAGCCAGAGGATTACACTAATTCCAAACACCCACGTAAACAAACCCACCACGGCCCCCGCCAGGCTATCGAACGTGCCGAGGATGGAGTATTTCAGAGACCGCCGGAGGGCAAACCCCATCTGGTTGACGAGGTAGATGGTTGGAAAAAAAATAAGTGAAAAGCCAAGCCAGGGCAACAGTTTACGGGCCAGTTCGCGACTGATGTACGGGCTGAGTAAATCAATGCCGAACCCCAGAAACTTGAACCCGACAATCATGGCCACCACAAACGCAATGACGCCCACGACTTCAACCAGCAACCCTTTTCGGTAGCCGTTCACCGCACCCCACGCCAGCGGAATGACCATGAATAAATCGAGCGAGTTCAACTCAGCAGCGACTTTACTTTTGCCGAAATGGCTTTGCCCTCGGCTTGTCCGGCCAGTTCTTTACTGGCTACCCCCATAACCTTACCCATGTCTGACGGAGCCGACGCACCCACCCGAATAATGATATCTTCGAGCTTTTCGGTCAGTTCATCGTCGGTGAGTTGCTGGGGTAGGTACTTTTCGATAACGGCAATTTCAGCTTCTTCGGTGGCAAGCAGGTCAGCGCGGTTCTGAGTACGATAGATGTCTGCCGAGTCTTTGCGTTGCTTCACCGCTTTGGTCAGAATCTTCGTTTCGTCTTCGGGCTTGAGTTCGCCGATTTGTCCTTCTTTGGTTTCTTCGAGCAAAATCAGCGATTTCACGGCGCGTAAGGCGCGTAGTTTATCCTGGTCTTTAGCCCGCATGGCGTCCTTAATATCAGCGTCGATTTGTTGTTTGAGCGACATATCCTTTAATGATGAATTATGAATGAAGAATGATGAATGCGTTCAGCCTGAACCAAGCATCATTGGGCAAAGTTACGAATTCAGGTATTATTCATAATCGCACGGCAGCGACCGACCGTCGGCGATCCGATCATAATTTTCCCCATGACCCGTCTTTCTGTCAATATCAACAAAATTGCCACATTGCGCAATGCGCGGGGTAGCGATAATCCGAATCTTGTGAAGGTAGCCCTCGACTGCGAACGTTTCGGGGCGCAGGGCATCACGGTGCATCCGCGCCCCGACGAACGCCATATTCGTTACCAGGACGTACTGGATTTGGCCGAAGTCGTTACTACCGAATTCAACATAGAAGGTAACCCCGATGACCGCTTCATTGAGTTGGTCAAGCGTGTAAAGCCCGCTCAGGTCACGCTCGTTCCTGATGCGCCCGACGCCATTACGTCAAACGCCGGTTGGGACACCATCCGCCACGCTGACCACCTCAGGCATCTGGTCGATACGTTCAAAGCCGACGGTATTCGGGTATCCATTTTCGTGGACGCCGATGAACGTATGGTTGAGGGTGCTAAAGCCGTTGGTACCGACCGCATTGAACTCTATACCGAACCCTACGCAACTCAGTATTTCGATGACCGCGCTGCTGCCGTCGCGCCATTTGTTAAAGCCGCCCAACGTGCTCAGCAACTCGGCTTGGGCCTGAACGCGGGCCATGATTTGAGTCTGGACAACCTGCGCTATTTTGCCGAACAGGTGCCGGGGCTGCTCGAAGTATCCATCGGACACGCCCTCATCAGCGACGCGCTGTATTTGGGTCTGGAAAATACGATTCAGTTATACCGGCGCGAACTTTCAAACTAAACACAGAGGAATGGAGGTTTCACAGAGAGAATAGAGAGAGTTCTAACGGTAAATAGCTCTGTTCTATCTGTGAAACCTCCATTCCTCTGTGTTAAAAATATGACCCAGTTCCCCGTCGATGAATTTTTGAAACAGGCCGAAACGCTACCCGTCATCGACGTGCGGTCGCCGGGCGAGTTTGCGCGGGCGCACGTGCCCGGTGCGGTCAACATCCCGTTGTTCGACAACGACGAGCGGGCCAAAGTTGGGACGCGCTATAAGCAGGCCGGAAAAGACCATGCCGTTTTGATGGGGCTGGAGTTTGTCGGGCCGAAACTGGCCGATTTTGTGCGTCAGGCGCGTAGGCTGAGCCACGGCAGCGGGGGGCAGGTGCTGGTGCATTGCTGGCGGGGGGGCATGCGCAGCGGCTCGTTTGCGTGGCTGCTGCAAACGGCGGGTCTCAGTCCGGCCATACTAACCGGCGGCTACAAAGCGTATCGCAACGTAGTGCTGGCAGCTTTTACCGAGCCTCGCAATCTGCTCATTTTGGGAGGCAAAACCGGCAGCGGCAAAACTGACATTCTGCACCAACTGGCCGCTCAGGGCGAACAAATCATCGACCTCGAAGGGCTGGCCAATCATAAAGGCTCCAGCTACGGAGCCATCGGGCAATTGCCGCAACCATCGTCCGAACAGTTTGAGAATTTGATTTTTCAGGAGTGGCAGCGGCTGGACAGAAATAGGACAATCTGGCTCGAAGATGAAAGCCGCAACGTTGGCTCATGTTTTGTACCGATGCCGCTCTGGCATCAGATGCGGGCCGCGCCGGTTGCCGTTGTCGATGTGCCGAAAGTCGTTCGGGTTGAGCGATTAGTCCGCGAATACACGGGTATCGACCACGAACTGCTCATCGAAGCCACCGAACGCATACGTAAACGGCTTGGCGGTCAAATTACGCAGCAGGCCCTCGACGCCCTCGCGCAGCAGAACTACGCTATCGTTGCCGACCTGACGCTGGACTATTACGACAAAGCGTATCTGTACGGCCTGAGTCAGCGCAATCAGGCCAACGTATTTCCGCTGGAAATTTTGGAAGATAATCCCGCTCAAACGGCTGAACAGTTGATTAACTGGGCCAATGCTTACGCGGCAAACGAAGTCTTACGATAAACCGAACGCAAGGGCAGGTCGAGCGAGCCGAGCCGGACAACGTCATCAATCGAGCGGTAATCGGCGTCAAGCCATTGGTCGAGCCGGGAGTAGACGCGGGCAAACACCGATTCCTGACTAACGAATAGAATGTGTTTCAGCGAAGGGATGAGCCGATACTGGTCGAGTTTATCTGACTAGTCATACTCTCTGGTACTTTTTGACAATATCTCGACCACAATTTCCGGGTTTTTTATCCGCACTTTGGAGACTTTCCCACCGGGTAGTGTCACGTATTCTGATGGGCCTCTGATAACCGACAAATCGGCATTGAACTCCGACCCGTTTTCCGGAACACAGATTTTAACACTGCTCCCCAACACCCGGTAGTCAGCCTCGTCGTTCAAAAGATTGCCTAAGATGATAATTATTTGCGCTACAAGTTGCTCGTGTAGGTCGGTGGCCTGGCTCATTGAGATAATTTCTCCGTTGTGGTAGTCAATATTGTAGGGGACTACTTCGGCCAGTTCGAGGTACTCAGCCCAGGTTGCCGGTACACGCAGTTCGTCTGGGGCTTCGTCGCGCTCCTGGAGCGTCATCGGAATAGTGAGTGTATTCGCTTCCATAGTGTTCAACAGGTTAGTCATACTAAAAATAACCTTACTTCTTATCGCCTACCGACTGGCGGATGACCTCGCGCTTGGGGAAGGCAATGCGCCAAACGGCAAGCGGGGTTTTCTGGCTGCCGAAACAGGTTTGGCAAACCAGGCTGTCGGTGGGTACGGCTGCGTTGTAGATGAAGAGCGTATCGGCAATTTTCTGGATGTTGGAAATCTGGGGCAACTTCTGCTCGGCATTGTACAGGTACGCATCCAGTACCTCGCGTTCTTTGGGGGCCAGGGTTTTGTTCTGGATATCGGCTCCGCTGAGAAGCTGGATCTCCACGCCATACTTTTTCTCGATGGCTTTGGTGCGGGGCAGGTTCTGTAGCTGACAAAGCCGGGCCTGCTGGGCGAGATTGTCAGCGTGGTGGCGCAGGGTGTCGGTCAGTTCTTTTTGCACCGTTGCACTAATACGCTCGCCGAGGGTGTTCACGGTCTCGACCATGTCGGTATTGGTGATGTGCTTAATTTTCATGTCCGACATCTGCTGCTTCAGTTCGGGCGTGTACTTCACCCGTTCCGGCCCGCACGATGCAAGATAGATCAGCAGGAGGGGGAAGATTAGTTTGGTTACGTTCATGTTGAGGCTGTTTTAAGCGGATTATCGGTAATAAACGTATACGAATCTTGTCTTCTTCAAAAGCTACCGGGGCATATTTACATCCAGCAAAAATTTCATTCGTCAGGCAGTTTGCTGTAACGGGAAAATCTGAAACTGAACCTGCTCCGAAGAAAACGATAATGCCTGAAGGATATCGTCTTTTTCGAGAAAAGTAAACTCTGCCAATAGTTCATCGTATGTCATACCGCTGCTTAGGTAATCGAGTAGCGAAGACACAGGAAATCTCATACCCCTGATACAAGGACTACCTGCGCATGTTTCGGCATCAACAGTGATTCTGGGGAAACGTGGGTATGCGTAACGCACGTATTTTCGAAATAAATAACCTCGATAAAGAATATTCCTGAAGATGGCCTGTACCCAAAAATTAACTGTCCGATCTACGTTGGCTAACGGCAATACGAAGCCCCCATCCCTGTAACATCGGCGAGGCTGTGGTAGTGCGTCGTTAGCCATTGATTGGGCTGGTTCTCTGTAAAGTTACGTTATGCGGCCTGCGTACCAAAATATGGTATTTTTGCAGTCCAATTACCCCAAAAACAATGCTCGACCAGTTAGAAGCCATCGCCGAACGTTTCGACGAAGTAGCCCAGCAGATTGTGCAGCCCGAAGCGGTTTCAGACCAGAAACGCTTCATGAAGCTGAGTAAAGAATATAAAGACCTCGAAAAAATCGTGACCGAGTACCGGGCTTACACTCAGGTGCTTCAGGAAATAGACAATGCCAAAGAGATTATTGCGACCGAGAAAGACGCCGAATTTCGTGAAATGGCCAAAGGCGAACTGGACGAGCTGACGCCCCGGCGCGACACGATGGAGGAGACGCTGAAAGAAATGCTGATTCCGAAAGACCCCAACGACAGCAAGAACGTGATTCTTGAAGTTCGGGGCGGTACCGGGGGCGACGAGGCCGCCATTTTTGCGGGTGACATCTTCCGAATGTACCAGCGGTTCTGCGAGAAAATGGGCTGGAAAATGTCGCTCGTGGACTTTACCGAAGGTTCGTCGGGCGGCTACAAAGAAATTATAACCGAGATTGAGGGCGAAGACGTGTACGGTAAACTCAAGTTCGAGTCGGGCGTACACCGGGTACAGCGCGTACCGGCTACCGAAACGCAGGGCCGTATCCACACGTCAGCCGCCAGCGTAGCCGTGTTGCCCGAAGCCGAAGAGGTGGACGTAGATATCAGTATGAACGACATCCGCAAAGACACGTTCTGTTCGTCGGGGGCGGGTGGTCAGTCGGTAAACACGACCTATTCGGCGGTGAGGCTTACGCACATTCCCACGGGGATGGTGGTGCAGTGCCAGGACGAACGTTCGCAACTTAAAAACTTCGACAAAGCCCTGACTGTACTACGTTCGCGGATATACGAAATGGAATTGCAGAAACACAACGACGCCATTGCCAGTCAGCGCAAAACGATGGTGGGTAGTGGCGACCGCTCCGACAAGATTCGTACTTACAATTACCCACAGAGCCGCGTAACGGATCACCGCATAGGCATGACCACCCACAACCTCTCTGCTGTAATGGACGGCGATATCGGTGATTTTATTGAGCAACTCCGCATTGCCGAAAATGCCGAGCGGCTCAAGGATGGCGCCGTGATGTAGGAGACAGGGATATTCCGGGATTTTTTGTTACTATGCAAAAGCCTGTTGCCTGACACTCAATTAAGTCCGAAAGATTGCGGGAATTTGGCACCAGTACCGCTGTGGCCTGATCATTCTGGACAAAGACTGATATATGACCAAAAAGCAAGCATATTTTTGGCTGATTGTGAAGGACTTACTAATTTCGACCCGCAACCGTCGCGACTTATATCGACTAAACTATTTACCTACCGTAATCCCTAAGCCTACCCGGGCACCGTAACAATGATCTCGAAAAAAGCTAAGTACGCCATTAAAGCCCTCAAAGTCCTGACCGAAGAGTACGGAAAAGGTCCTATCCTGATTTCCTATATTTCGGCTAAGGAGAATATTCCCAAGAAATTTCTCGAAGCTATTCTGCTCGAACTCCGTAATCATGGTATTCTGCAAAGTCAGAAAGGCAAGGGCGGTGGCTATTTGTTACGGGTAGAGCCGGGCCGGGTCAATCTGGCGCAGGTTATGCGGGTCATTGACGGGCCTATTGCGCCCACACCCTGTGTGTCCTTTAATTTTTACGTCAAGTGCGACGACTGCGAGGACGAAGTGACCTGCATGCTCAAACCTATTATGGAGCGTGTTCGGGATGCAAATCTGGGCGTGTACGAAAACACCACGCTGCTAACATTCCAGAACCCAGAATCGCTGATAACCAAAGAGATTCCTATCGGTATCAACGCCGAAGACTTAGACGAACTGCCCATCAGCCGTATGACCGCATAAAGGGAGTTACAAAGTTGTAAAGTTATAGAGTTGTAAAGTTGGCTGACGCCAGAGTATTCGTGCGTCAGCCAACTTTACAATCCTACAATTTTTTAACTTCTTACTGAGGTTGATGCTCGGCCCGCAGTAAATCGTTTACGGTCTTGACGGGGTTGAACGTAATGAGTGGTACCTCCACAAAAATCGTGTTCCAGTTGGCCATTGCGCCGTTCCAAAGGCCGGGTAACTCCTGGGCTTTGAGATCTTTACCATCTTTCGATTTTGCCGTGACAAAGCCCGTCAGCGGGTCGCGGTAGTTGGGCAGGTCGTATTTTTTGCCGCGCCGATCTTTCAGGCCACACACCAGATCGACGGGATTGAAATGGGTGGCGGTGTCGAAAATCTCCTTCTGCGTCGGGTTGTTCAAATCAATCTGCGCCGACTCTACCACCTGTAACGACACGGAACCGTCGGCATTACGCACCCAGAATGGCCCGCCCCCCGGCTCGCCCACGTTTTTCACCATACCACAAACGCGCGTTGGCCGGTCTAATTTCTGTTTGATGTATTGGGCTTTTTCGGCCTTCGTCATGCGCCCGTAGTCATCGGGCGGCAGCGTAAACAGCGTTCGGCGGAGGAGTTCATCGGCTTCGGCGAGGTATCCGTCACTTACGTCGTCGGGCGAGTTACTGCCGGTTTCCAACAGCCCCTGCATCCGGGCAATCTGTTGCTGAGCATCAAGCAAAACAGCCGCCAGTGCCTTTTTGTACGTAACGGTCGTCTCCTTAATATCGTCCGGCACTACGTTGTCGATGTTTTTGATAAAGACAATGTCGGCGTCGATGTCGTTGAGGTTTTCAATCAGCGCACCATGTCCTGCCGGGCGAAACAGCAGACTTTTATCGAAGTTGCGGAATGGGCTGTTGTCGGGGTTGACCGAAATGGTATCGGTGGCTTTCTTCTGCTCCGAAAAACTAACGTCGAACGTTACGCCAAGCCAGGATTCGTAGTCGGCTTTCTGGTCGTTGATAAGCTGCTCGAAGCGGCCACGGTGTTCGGGCGATACGGTGAAGTGAATCTGCACGACCCCATCTGAGTTGGCGTAGGCGGCCCCTTCTACCAGATGTTCTTCGGCGGGCGTTCGCGACCCATCAGCGTAGCGGTGAAATTTGAGTAAACCCTTCGGCAAACTACCGTAGTCCAGCCCGTCTTCGCTCAACAGAAAATGGAGTACTGTCTGGCGCGTAGCGGTGTCGGTCAGGCCACCGGCAACGGCCTTGTCGAGGTCAACGCCATGTATGGACAGAACTTTACGCAGCGAATTGTAAAAAGCGAAGTCGGGCAGGCGCGTGAAAAACTCCTCCGTGGCCTTGTCGAATTTGCCATCCAGCCCGGCAAACAGCGATTTGAACATCCGGGTAGCGGCCCCGGATGCCGGAACGAATTTAACAATACTCTTTTCGTGGGCTGCTTCGTCGTAGCGACGGAGGTAGGCGGTTAGCTGCTCGTCGGGAATGCGGATAACGCCATCGCTAATGGTGGCTGCTTTAATGACGTTGAGGAAGGGAAACCCGTCGATAAAGTATTGAATCTGCCGGTCTATCTGTTCGGGCAATATGCCCTGCGCCTGAATTTGTACCTGATCCTGGGTGGTGAATTGAGTCATCTGGGAAAGGAACTTAGTTGACCGGCAAGTTGCGGTTTTCAGTAACGTTTCGCAAGCGACTCATAGTCATTGGTCGTCATTTACTGCCCATCAATGGTATCGGCAATTGTAAATCGATCAGCATCCAGATTGGCCGGGAAGCGTTCGCGAAACTCCCGCAGCGTATCCAGTGAAAGCGTTTGCTGGTGAACAATTTCAGTGTCGGCCTGCCGGAACAGTACTGCGCCCATTGGGTCAACGATAGCCGAGCCACCCACGTAGCCATGTCCGTTCCCGTCGGTACCCACGCGATTGACACCAACAACGTAACTGAGATTCTCGATGGCGCGGGCCTGCAACAGCGTATCCCAGGCGGTTTGGCGCGGAGAGGGCCAGTTGGCTACGTAGAGCAGCAGGTCGTAGGCAAACTCAGCGGGCGTGTCGGTCAATACGTTGCGGCTCCAGACCGGAAACCGCAGATCATAACAAATCAGCGGGCAAACGCGCCAGCCGCGCCATTCCTTGATAATGCGCTGATTCCCGGCGGTATAGACCGTGTCTTCGCCCGCCATTCTGAACAGGTGCCGCTTATCGTAGGTGTCGAACTGCCCGTCGGGCTGCATCCAGACGAGCCGGTTGTAAAACGACCGACCCGTCGGACCGCTCCCGCTCCCTTCGCGCACTACGTAGCTGCCCGTTACAACGGCATCGGTCTGTTGGGCCATTTGCCGTATCCACCGCATCGTAGTCAGATTTGGCACCTCGGCCACGGTGCGGGCGTCCATTGTGAAGCCCGTCGTGAACATTTCGGGCAGTACAATCAGATCGGTGGGGTGGGGCAGGGCCATGATTTTCTCTTCCAGCATGGCACGGTTGGCTACCGGATCGTGCCAATATAGGTCAGGCTGGAGAAGGGAGACGTTCATAGATTATGAATTATAAATGATGAATTAGGCGGATGCAAAGTAACTTGCGTCCGCCTAATTCATCATTCATAACCGCACGGTAGCGGCCGACCGTTGGCGGCCCGGTCATCATTTATAATTACTTTACAAACCGCATCTTATAGTCAACATCGGTGCGGCCTTTGGTAATGTCGGCGAGTTTCTTCTTGATGAGTTGCCGACGGATTATGGGTAGGTAATCCGTGAAGAGTTTACCGTCGAGGTGGTCGTATTCGTGCTGAATAATGCGGGCGGCCATACCCTCAAACTCCTCTTCGTGTTCGTTCCAGTCCACGTCGTAGTAGCGGATTACGATGATTTCGGGCCGGATTACATCGCCACGGATACCGGGGATGCTTAGGCAACCTTCTTCAAACGCCCAGTCGTCGCCCGCTTCTTCAATGATTTCGGGGTTGATAAACACCCGCTTAAAGCCAATGACGGTCGGGTCGATATCTTCTTCTTTTTCGTCTTCGTTGAGCGGTTGCCCGTCGCAGACAAACATCCGGATGCTCTGCCCGATTTGGGGAGCCGCCAGCCCTACGCCCGAAGCCTCGTACATGGTCTCGAACATGTTCTCGCTCAGTGTTTTCACGTTGAGCGTACCGGGATAAATTTCTTTTGCCCGCTTCCGCAATACCGGATCGCCGTAGGCAATAATAGGGAGGATCATCTTTTTAGTTATGAGTTATGAATTATGAGTCATAACCGGGTCGCCGGTGCGATTGAAAATCGAAATGCGTCAGCCCAACTCAAAATTCATAATTATTGTCTGCTTTCCATGTATGACTGCAAAATAATGGCGGCACTGACTTTGTCGATGTTGCCTTTTTCGCGTCGGTCTTTCTTGGTGCTTCCGCCCGCAATCATGGCTTGCAGGGCCATTTGGGAGGTAAAGCGTTCGTCGTGAAAAATAACGGGAATGTTGGGCAAAGCGTTCTGTAAGTGCCCAACAAACGTCCTGACGCGGGCCGCGTTTTCTGAGTCTCTGCCGTCGAGTTGTTTGGGTAGCCCAACAATAAACAGCTCAACCGGCTCGCGGGCTACGTAGGCTTTCAGGAACTTCAGCATCTCATGCGAGGGTACCGTTTCCAGGGCAGTTGCAATGATTTGCAGCGGGTCTGTTACGGCCATGCCCGTGCGTTTTTTTCCGTAGTCAATAGCCAGCAGTCGCGCCATGATACAAAGGTACGGTGTGGTTATCCGTTCTGCCAATTTGCCAGATCATCAGGTGTGTCCAGATCGACGCTGCCGAGCGGAAATGGGATGATGGCGCAGTCGTCGGCGTATTGACGAATAAGTTTGCGGGCACCCGTGTCGCCGGTCAGGTTCATAAAAGCAGGTAAGTAGCCAATGTCGAACAGAGCTGGAACGCCGATGAAATCCGGTTCGCCATACTGACACCCTACAATGCCCCGCCCACTTTGCTGGCGGGTATCAATTAACTGCTTTAACAGATCAGATGTTACGTGCGGCTGGTCGGTGAGTAAGACTAAAAAGGCATCAACCGGTTCGTGAGCGAGTGAACGTAACCCCGCCTGCAATGACGATGCCATGCCCGTTTCCCACTGTTCATTCTGGAGAATCTGAACCGAAAAATCCGCGATTTCGGCCCTAATCAGTCCCTCGTTCGCGCCTACCACCACCACAACCGGACCCGCATTCAGCGACAGGGCCATTTGCGTCATTAGCCGGACGAGCGTTTCTCCTGCCTGCCGAAGCAACTGCTTCGGCTGCCCCAACCGGGATGAACGGCCAGCCGCGAGGAGGATAGTAGCGATGGCCTGGTAGCGCATTGGATTCAGGTAGGTTGGTGTACCGATGCGCTCTGACCTACAACATTTCCCGACAGTCGTTCGTGAATTGGGCCGTCTTTATCTTTCAGGAAGCCTCCCGTTCGCTGCGTGAAGAATGCTTTGATTTCGGCAATGATGGACAACGCTATTTCGTCGGGTGTTTCGGCACCGAGGTCAAGGCCGATGGGTGCATGAACCCGGCTGAGGGTGTTTTCTCCGATGAGCAATCCGTCTTTGATAAACTCGTCCTGCATTTTATCGAAGCGTTTGCGCGGGCCGAGCATCCCGATGTACGGTACGTTGGTGGTGAGCAGCGTTTGCAGCACGGCTTTGTCGTAGTTGAAATTATGCGACATCAGCACGGCGGCTGTTCGGTTGGTAATCGGGACGGTGTCAAGTACGGCGGTGCGGTCGGCGAAAACAACGCAGGTGGCTACTGGAAAGCGTCTGGGGGCAAGGTGCGCTACGCAATCGTCGGTAACGGTCACGTGCCAGCCGAGGTCGCGGGCCAGCCGCGCTACGGAAATGACGTCGTAGCCCGCGCCGAAAATGACGAGTTCAATGCCGGGGTCAATCCGTTCGATGAATACCTGCACGGTTCCTGCGCTGGTATCGGTGGTTTTGGTCAGCGGCTTGCCAACCGCCAGCACCTCGTGCATCTCGCCAATGAGCCAGTCAGGTACGTTTTGCTGGTCTTCGGTCAGCACGAAGCGGGTGCCGGGGCGGAGCGTAGTATCGTCGCTGCTGAGCACGGTGGCCACGGCCCGAACGTCGCGCTGTTGCACGAACTCACTCAGTACGGCTACCGGATGTTGTGGATTGGCGGGGTTGATAGGTTCAATCAGGACGTCAATGATACCGTTGCAGCCCAGCCCTACGCCGAAACTGTTGGCCCCGTCGTCCATCGTATCGTAGGTAACAACCAGCGGCTGACCGTCGCGCATGACGCCCCTGGCTTTACGCAGGGCATCGCCTTCCAGACAGCCGCCACTGATAGCCCCTTCCCAGCGGCCATCGTCAGTAATAAGCATCCGCGCACCCGGCCTGCGGTACGACGACCCTTCGACCCATACCACCGTGGCCAGGGCGGCTTTGCGCTGCGAAAAATCAATCTGGTTAAAGACTTCGACAATACGGGTTATTTCTTTCATGCGTTTGGCTCCGGTGTTGCTCTGGTTATTCTGAATGCTATGTGTATGCACCGGCGTACCGGTCCGGGCTACAACCTAATCAGTCAAGATTAGATCCTGACCAAGTTAACTACACAAACCGGAATTATGTATGCCGGACGGTTGTACTTTCGCTTCATGCTTGTACTCTGGCACGACCTGCGCACCTACATTCGACTTGATTTCCGGCCTGGTCTCTACGCGGCAACCGCTGGTTGGCTCGCGCTGCTGCTTACTGTAAACTATTGGTTCAACGCCGAAGATGCGTGGATTGATGTGCATCAGGGCCAACCCATCTGGCCGGTGTTGTATTTTGGGTTGTATGCCACCATTTACTACGTTAGCGTCTGGCTCTGGACCTATTTTCATCACCGCCAAGGCCTTTGGCGTAGTGGCCCGTTCTGGCTGAGATCGGGTGTTGCGCTGGTCAGTTATTCCGTTTATTCTGGGTTTTATGGTCATGTTGAACTGAGCCGGACGCTATTTGGGGGCGAGGTGTTTGTGTTTCTCTACTACTGTCTGCGTAACCTGCAATCCATACTGACCATTGTGTTACCGCTGTACGTTTTCTACCGGCTCGTTGACCATCCGTCGCGGCCCCTTGCGTTTTATGGCATGACTCCCAAACGCAAGGGACTGATGCTCTACGCAGTGTTGCTGGCGTTTATGATTCCGCTGATTACGCTGGCGTCGTTCCAGCCCGACTTTCTGGCCAGCTACCCAACGTACCACCCTACCAATGCCAGCGCGTTTTTTGGGGTACCGGAATGGGTCACGGCCCTGATCTATGAACTTTGCTACGGCTGGGATTTCGTCCCGACCGAGTTGCTGTTCCGGGGCTTTCTGGTCATTGGCATGAGTGCGGCTTTCCGGGGGCCAGTACTGCCAATGGTGGTCTGGTACTG
>JACMPG010000157.1 GCA_014377625.1 Spirosoma sp. | reverse complement strand
CTTTCCTGATCTTAATGACTTGGAATACCCGGTTATAGAATGGATGGTAGGGGTGTGTTACCCGTACCGATCCCAACTCCTGCTTGCCAAGCAGAGTAGTTAAGAAGGGGGTTGCCGACCCTGCAAGACCGTGCCTTACAAGCTCTGGTCAAACGAGGGTTAGAACCCGAATGGGAAGCCCGGTTTGAACCCAATAGTTACGGATTCAGACCCGGTCGTTCCGCTCAGGATGCCATCGAAGCCATCTGGGTAACCATTAACAAGAAGGCGAAGTATGTGCTGGATGCCGACATTGCCAAATGCTTTGATCGCATTGACCATACTGCCCTACTGGTGAAACTGAACACGTTTCCTACGCTAAGACGACAGGTCAAAAGCTGGCTCAAAGCCGGGTTGATGGAGGGTGGACAGTTGTTTCCAACCGCAAAAGGCACACCACAGGGCGGAGTGATCTCCCCGTTGCTGGCCAACATCGCCCTGCATGGCATGGAAACGGCCATTCATCAGGCGTTCGCTCATGGAACCCGTAAGGTAGGCGACCAACGAAAATGGGTCTCAAAGGTTCAACTGATTCGGTATGCCGACGATTTCGTGATTATTCACGAAGATCAGGCTACCGTTGAAGCGGCCAGCGTACTCATCTCGGATTGGTTAGCCCCAATGGGCTTGGAACTGAAAGCGAGTAAAACCCGCCTGACGCACACCCTCAATGAAGTAGGGAGCAGCCGCGCCGGCGGACCGGTCGGGTTCGACTTTTTAGGGTTTACCGTCCGACAGTTTCAAACGGGCAAGCACCGGACCTGTGTATGGAGGAAAGGCTACCCTTTAGGCTTCAAAACGTATGTGAAGCCCAGCAAAACGGGCATCAAACGCCACTACGACCAGTTAGCCAAGATTGTCGATGCACACAAGTGCAAACCACAATCGGAGCTAATTGATGCACTCAACCCGGTAATTCGCGGTTGGAGCAATTACTATTCACGGGTGTGCAGTAAACGGACGCTTACCCGGCTTGGTCATTTGCTTTACCAGAAACTGCGGGCCTGGGCGCGTCGCCGACATCCCAATAAAACTGAAGGCTGGACAACCCACCGATACTGGTTCATCCGAAAGGGTAAAGGCTGGTGGTTTATGAGTCGTCAGGACAAGCAGATGGATCGAATGGTTCGTCATGCGGACACGCCTATTGTTCGGCACATCAAAGTGCAGGACTGCCGGAGTCCGTTTGATGGGGATTGGGCATACTGGGGAAGTCGATTAGGTCGATACAAGGATTTGGGTCTGAGCAAAGCCACGCTGCTTAAACGGCAACGTGGTCGGTGTCTGCATTGCAACCTGTTATTCCGGTACGGAGATAAGATTGAAACAGACCATATCATTCCTTTGCACCAAGGGGGCCATAGCGGTTACGACAATCTTCAACTTCTGCACCGGCATTGTCATCACATCAAGACCGCATCCGACCACCGGAATGTAGTCGAGTCGGTAGCGGCATAGCCGCCAGACGACGAGGAGCCGTGTGAGGTGAAAGTCTCACGCACGGTTCTGAAGACCAGCCGTCGGGGTGACTCGGCGGCTGAGTTTAATTTTCTCCATACGCTTCACTGACAAAACTACATCTTAACTGCCTGACGCGCCAGCAGTACCCATTCCTGTCGTTGTTTTATCCAAATCATTAAAACGGCGAGTCTAACCGTACTTGGCTGTTTTTCCATGTCATGTGTACGAGCAAATACGTCATGACGGACAACAGCAGTGTTGCCAATTATACTTATAGTTTGGTTTGTTAAGTCAATAGACTCAAAGTTGAACTTGCCACTGACCATTGATGCAATGCAGGTTCTCTTGTCCTCAATCAGCCCGGACGAATGACCATAGCTCAGGAAGTCGGAAGTAAGTCGGCCAAACGTTGCCTGGTCAGGATCGACCATCGTTTTTCTAAATAACTCAACTGTGGACGCAACTGCTTCGCTTTCCGACTGCTGGGCTTGACTTGATCCGATTGTCAGGGACAAAATCAAGATTGTACAGATGTGTTTCATAAGACTCGCCTCTCGCGATTTTCTGGTTCCTTTGGACAATTTATACATATAAAATAAAAAAATCATTGAATTGTGTAAAAATTTAATAGATTAAACGATATATTTGTCACGTTACCCTAGGTCAGGGATACCACTAAACACGCAGCCAGATTTCAAGTGAGTAAACAGAAAGTATCGCTGAAGGACATCGCTCGAAAGGCGCAGGTCTCAACTGCTTTGGTGTCTTACGTCTTGAACGGAAAACAGAAAGAAGCTCGAATCGGGGAAGAAATTGCCAGCAAGATCAAACAGATTGCCTATGAACTGAATTACCAGCCCAACTACTTGGCCAGAAGCCTTCGCAGTGGCAAAACTCAGACAATAGGGCTAATCATAGCCGACATTTCGAATCCTTTTTTTGCAAGTATAGCCCGCATTATTGAAGATGAAGCAAAGCAAAACGGTTATACGGTCATCATCGGCAGTTCGGACGAAAACGCCGATAAGTCGCGCGATCTATTAGCCGTACTTATGAATCGGCAGATAGATGGGTACATCATTGTCTCAGCCGAGAATTCGGCAGAACAGGTTCAGGATTTGGTTGAGAAAGATATTCCGTTTGTGCTACTGGACCGTTACTTCCCGAATATCTATACCGATTTCGTATCAACAGATCACTACGAAGCGGCCTACGAGGGAACGAGTCATCTAATTGCAAATGGCTACCGACGAATCGGCATGATCGCGTATCGGTCGGCCATGTACCATATGAAAGAACGCATACGCGGTTACCGGGAGTCGCTGAACGACAATCAGGTGTCATTCAGGAAACCTTGGTTGAGAGAGGTGAATTTCAGCCGAACTGAGCAAGAAGTGAGGATGGCCATAGACGAACAGCTTAAAGCAAAGTCATCGGTTGATGCGCTCATTTTTGCCTCATATGGCATTGCCATCAACGGACTAAGATACCTCAACGAGCTTAACCTGACGGTGCCTGATGATCTGGGCGTGGTCAGTTTCGGGCAGGCCGAAGGCTTCGATCTGTACTATTGCCCAATCACCTACCTCAAACAGCCGATTGGGCTGTTGGGGCAAACGGCTGTTCAGCTATTAGTAGAAAAAATGAATGGACAACGGAGTGAAACTGCGCAAATTTTAATGAAAGCAGAACTCATTTCTCGGGAGTCATCGACAACTAGAAATGCAAGATAACTTTTTTTGTCAATCTGCTTAACCGATTAAGCAATTATTCAAAACTATATCTTTATGCAACGGCGACATTTTCTTTCCTCCACTTTTCTTGGTTTAGCCACTGCTATGAGCGGTTCACCGCTGCTAAATGCCGTTGCCGCCCCTAAGCTGAAAATCACCAAAGTCCGGTACTATGCTGCCCCCGGTTATACTAAGCCGCTTTTTAATCAGGCGCGGGGCATTGTCGAAATCCAGACCGATGGTGGCCTTGTGGGCATTGGTGAAGGCGGTTCTAAAGACACGGTTGAACAGTTGGCCCAGATGATTATCGGCGAAAATCCCTTTCGCATCGAAGACATCTGGCAGCGGCTCTACCGGGGCATGTTTTACCCGCCAGGCCGCGAGAAAATTCACGCGCAGGGGGCTATTGACATGGCCCTGTGGGATTTAAAAGGCAAAGCCCTCGGTGTGCCAGTTTATGAACTCCTCGGCGGAGCCACGCGGGATTATATCGAGTGCTACGCTACCGGCTTCCGGGCCTCCAAAGCCACCACGGAAGAGGGCCGGGCGCAGGACTGCATCAAAGCGGGATTGCGGGCCTACCGCATTGGACCAACGGGCGGCAACGGCGACGAACCTTTCGATTTCTACGAAAACGCCAAAAAGACCATCGACATCTGCAAGCGCATCGACGCGGCCGTGGGCGGGAGCGGCAACTGGGCAGTTGACCTGCACACTCGTTTTGACACGACTGAGGGCGTAAAAATTTGCCGGGCACTGGAAAACTTAGAGCCGTACTTCGTAGAAGACATCATCCGGTCAGAGAACCCGGAAGTCTATAAAACCGTGCGGAGCATGACCACAGTACCCATTGCCGTGGGCGAGCAGTTTGGCGACCGTTGGGACAGCAACGAACTCATCGAAAACCGGCTCATTGACTACACCCGTTTTACGCTGCCCAATACGGGCGGCATTTCGGAGTTCAAAAAGCTGGCCTCCATGTGCGAGACGCACTACGTGGGCATGATTCCGCACTTTACCGGCCCGCTGGCTACCGCAGCCTTAGTACACACCCTGGGTTCCAGCAGCCCCACGCGCTGCCTGATGGAACTGGGCGGGGGAGAACCCGAACGCCCGGCTTACTTCAACGAGGATTTTATCAACTTCAAAAATGGCAAACTATACCTCAATCCTGAACCGGGCTTAGGTGTAAAATTTGACCCAAAGAAAGCAATCCTTCTGCTGGACGTAGCCGAAAAGACCAAATACCCCCACCCCATCCTAAAAAGCCCTGACGGGTCGATTCATAACTGGTAAACTGTAAACCATAAACTAAAAACTTTTTTTAAATAAACCCTAAATTTCTTTGCCATGAAACAATTTACCCGATTGCTTCTTTTGCTGCTATTGTGCCAGGGCTATGGATATGCCCAGTCCAACCGAATAACCGGTACCGTGACTGGTGCCGATAATCAGGGATTACCGGGGGTGAACGTGCTGGTTGGCGGCACTACCACCGGCACCAGCACAGATGCTGATGGCAAATACACCATCAACGCGCCCGGCAATGCGTCGCTGGTGTTTTCGTACATTAGTTATCTCAGCCAGACCGTACCGGTCAATAATCGCTCTATCGTGAACGTAAAGCTGATGGAAGATGCCAAAGCCATTGACGAAGTTATTGTAACGGCTCTCGGTATCAAAAAAGAAGCCAAAACGCTGGGTTACGCCACAGCAACGGTAAATGCCGAGCAGATTAACGTAAACCGAACGTCTAACTTCGTAAGCGGCCTGCAGGGAAAAATGGCCGGGGTCAACATTACCTCAATGGGTACCGGCCCGGCAGGTACGGCCAAAATTCGAATCAGGGGGCAGTCGTCGTTTAGCGGCAACAACTCGCCCCTCATTGTGGTCAATGGTGTTCCCATCGATAACGCCAATTACGCCCTCGGTGGTGATTTTGGGACGCGGGCTTCCAACAGCTCCGACGGGGGCGACGGCCTGAGCAGCATCAATCCGGACGACATCGAGACCATGACCGTGCTGAAAGGGGCTACCGCAGCCGCCCTTTATGGCTCCCGTGCTAAAGACGGAGTGGTCATGATTACTACCAAAAGCCGCGGAACGGGCAAAGGCTTCGGCGTAACCTACAACGCCAACTTCACCACCGATACCCCGCTGGATTTTACTGATTTCCAGTACGAATATGGGCAGGGTGAAGGCGGCAAACGCCCTACCTCAACCAGGCCGTCGTCGGGCGTGTGGAGTTTTGGAGAGAAGTTCCAGCCCGGCATGACGCAGGTGCTGTTCGACAACAAAACGTACCCCTACGAGCCGGTTTATAACCGGGTAAGTAAGTTTTACCGGGTGGGTAGTAACTTCACTAATACCGTTACCGTGGCCAATAACGGGGAAAACGGCGGGTTCAGCCTATCCTTCGGCAACACGGATAACAAGGGAATTATGGAGAACAACACCTTCAACCGGAAGGTAATTAACCTCGGTTTTACCCAGAATATCTCCAGCCGACTAACCGCTACGGGAAACATCAATTATTCGAAAGAGAACAACGTTAACCCGCCCCAGTTGAACACGCAGGATTTATCCGTCTCGACGGTTATTTTCACGCTGGCCAACTCCATGCCGTTCGATGCCCTGCGCGATAATCAGACGGAGGCTAATGGCGACGAGTTCGTGTTTTCGCGCTTTCTGGTGCGTAACAACCCGTACTACTCCATGAGCCGCAAGTTTGAGAGCGTTACCCGCGACCGGCTCTTTGGCAACGTAGCCCTCAAATACCAGTTTACCGACTGGCTGTATGTACAGGGACGATTGGCGCAGGATTCCTACGTCCGTAATCAGGACTACAACATTCCCAATGGCTACGCGCCCATTGCCAAAGCGCCTGTGGGCTTCGTAAACGGCTCTTACACGCAGGACGTACGCCAGAACGTAGAGCGCAACATCGACTTTATTCTGGGTCTCAACAAAACGTTCGGCATAATTGGCGTAGACGCCACCTTAGGAGGTAATGCGCGTTACGCCCGCAACGACTACAACAGCGTAACGGTGCAGGATTTCGTGCAGCCGGGCCTTTATACGGTCATGAACGGGCGCATCAAAGACCCGCTCTACGCGCTGTCTGAAAAGAAAATCAACTCCCTGTTTGGTGCCGTTACGCTGTCTTACAAAGAGTTCCTGTACCTGACTGCAACGGCCCGTAATGACTGGTTCTCCACACTGGCCCCATCTAACCGCAGCATTCTGTACCCATCCGTAACGGGCAGTTTCGTTTTCTCACAGGCGTTTGACAACGTGCCCTCTTGGCTCTCGTTCGGTAAGTTGCGGGCGGCTTACGCACAAGTGGGTTCAGACAACGTTGACCCCTACTCAAACGCGCTCTATTATGCCGTAGACAACAACTCGTTCCCAAATCCATCCGGGCAGCTTGTGCCGGTGGGGGGTATCAATACCGGAACTGTTCCTAACAAGAACCTGCGACCACTGCGCATTCAGGAAGCCGAAGTGGGGTTGGAACTGAAGCTGTTCCAAAACAAAATAGGCCTTGATTTCACGTATTATCACAAAACGACCAACGACCAGATTCTGGCAGCCCAGATTTCGGATGCTTCGTCGTACACCCGCAAACTCATCAACGTAGGCCGGAGCGAAAACCAGGGACTGGAGATGCTGCTGACCTTCTCGCCCGTAACGACCAATGCATTCCGCTGGGATGTAAGTGCCAATGCATCCTACAACACCTCTAAAGTGCTGCAACTCGGCTTGTCGCCGGGAGACAGTGTCATCACCGTGGGCGGTGGCGGTGGCCGGACGCTGAACATGGTGGTGGGCAAGCCCCTTGGCCAGTTGTATACGTTCAATTACCTGCGCGATGCCCAGGGCAGGCAGGTGTTCGATGCCAAAAGCGGACTCCCTCTGCGAAACAATGTGCTGCAAAACGCGGGCAATGCCCTGCCTAAGTACTTTGGCGGTATTACCAACACATTTACCTACAAAGGCATTGCACTGTCGTTCCTGATTGACTTCAAATTAGGCTTCAACATGATTGCCGGCCGGAATATCAATTACATACGGCACGGCCTCTCGAAGCGGACGCTACCGGGCCGCGATGTGGGGTATGTCATTGGCAACGGTGTGAACCCCAACGGCGAAATCAACCAGACTAGGGTAGCGGTGCAACCGTTCTACGAGTCTATCAATCCGCTGGGCATCAACGAAGATTTCGTAACCAGTGCCGGCTTCTGGAAACTGAGGCAGCTTACACTCGGCTATGATTTCGGCAAACTATTGCCCAGTAGTTTCTTTATCAAAGGGTTGCGCCTGAACGCGGTGGCTAACAACGTTCTGGTTCTCAAGAAGTGGACTGAGAACATGGACCCCGAAGAAGCCCTCAACTCGTCAGACAATGCCATTGGTTTGGACTTCTGGCCCGGCCTGCCCCCCACGCGCAGTATTGGCTTTAACCTGAATGTAAGATTTTAAATACGTTCACAGTTTGCTGTTTTCTGTTTACAGTTACGCGGTGCGGTCACAACAGCCGAACTATCCGTCTAAATGTCGCACGGCAAAACAGAAAATAGCAAACTGTAAGCAGAAAACTGTAAAAATCATGAAAACGAATCTGAAATACATACTTGCCCTAACCCTCTCGCTCGGAGTCTTATCGGGCTGCGATGACGGTTTTACGGAACTCAATACCAACCGGGTAAACCCAACCTCGCTGGCACCGTCGCTGGTGCTCAATAAAGCCATCATCAGCACCACCTATCTCGACGGTGGCTCTACGCTGGGTATGCTAACCTACAACTTCCCCATTGTCCAGCAGATTGTTACACCCTATGGCAGTTCACTGTCGGGTGGAAATTATGACCAGAACAACAACGGCAACACGCCCTTAGTATGGGTCAATTTCTACCGCAATGTGGTGAAGCAATTAGTAGCTGTATTGGATCAAACCAAATCTGACCCGCTGCAGTCGAACACCTACAACGAAGCCCGTATCTGGAGAGCCTACGCCTTCATGATTCTGACTGATACCTACGGTGACGTTCCGTATTTTGAAGCGGGACAGGGCTTTACAACCGAAATTATCTCGCCCAAATACGACGCGCAACAGGCTATCTACAAAGACATCCTGAAAGAACTGGAGGAAGCATCGGCAGCACTCGACCCCAAACAGGCTGCGGTAACTACCGACATTTTGTACGGTGGCAATGTAACCAACTGGAAAAAACTCGGCTACTCATTTATGCTCCGGGCGGCCATGCGCCTGACCAAAGTGGACCCCGCCACGGCAGAAACCTACGTCAAAAAAGCCGTAACGAGTGGTGTCTTCCAGTCCAATGCCGATAACTCCATTATCCGGCACACGGCCATCTACAACAACTACATTGCCAACCACTTAGCCGCCCGCGAAAAAACCAACTTCTACCTCGCGGCCCCCTTTGTCAATTACCTCAAGGACAACAAAGACCCCCGGCTGCCCATTTTTGCCGTGCGCTACGTAGGGGCAAAAGGTGGACCGGAACAAGTAGCAGCCCGGGCCTCCTCCGACCCGGCCATTCAGATTGGCATGCCTATGGGTTTTAACGACGTAACCATCTCTTCTACCTTCGCGGCAAACGGCGTAGTTAGCTTGTGGGATTATACCCAAGTGAACCTGAGCACGGTGCTGGCCTTGGACGCGCCCGAGTTCCACATCACTTACGCACAGGTACAACTATTGCTGGCCGAAGCCGCCGTGCGCGGCTGGGTAACGGGTACAGCGGCTGATTACTTTGCAAAGGGAGTCCGGGCTAACTTAGAGCAGATGGCCTCATACCGAAGCCCCATTGCCGAACCAGCCATCAAAGCCTACTTAGATGCCAATCCGCTGGTAGCCAGCAAGGCACTGGAGCAAATAAATACCCAGTACTGGGTAGCTACCTTCTTAGACGGCAGCGAAGCCTGGGCCAACTTCCGGCGCAGTGGCTTTCCGGCCCTGAAGAAAAACCCCTACCCCGGCTCCGAAATCAAAGGCGATTTCATTCGTCGGTTGCCCTACCCAGATGGCGAAATCGTGGTTAACTCGGCCAACCTGAACGAAGCCATCAAACGGCAGGGGCCAAACGATTTGGATACCCGCATTTGGTGGGATAAGAAATAAGTAATAAGTTTTCTATTTGCAGTTTTCTGTTTACAGTTGCGCGAAGCGGTCTATAATTGTCACCAATGCTTGTCAAGACTGCACGGCAAAACAGAAAACTGCAAACCGTAAACAGAAAACAAAATACAAAAAATACAAAATTGATGAAAAACAACCCCGAACTCTCCCGTCGTAACACCCTCAAACTGCTTGGTCTTGGCTCCTCTGTGGGTGCGCTTAGCCTGTTTGACAACACCGCCACCGCCCGTGAGCAAGGCGCCCCGCAGTACGCCAAAGGGCTGGCCCCGGTAAAAATCAAAAGCGTAAAGGCCATTGCCACCGCTCCGCAAGGCTCTAACCTCATTGTGGTAAAAGTGGAAACCACCGAGCCAGGCCTGTACGGGCTGGGTTGCGCCACCT
>JACMPG010000156.1 GCA_014377625.1 Spirosoma sp. | reverse complement strand
GAATCTTGGTTTTGATGATAACCACCTGTTTGTGGGTCGTAAGCCAGAGCGGCTGTTTCTGCCTAAGCCACACGTATCCACGGCTTATGTGTTTACGCTCGAAGATTACTTCTTTGCGTATCCCAACAACTACAATTACTATGTCAATCATTACCGCAATACCTTCCAGCATGGGGGCGTATCGCTCGAAGAAATGGTAATTCCATTTGCCTATTTAAAAGCTAAATAAGGAGGTAGAGATCTACAGGTAGAAATTTAGTCGAGTAAATAAAGTAACAGGGCGGTAGTACCGGGAATCAATCCTGATGCTACCGCCTTAACGCATTTATCCCGTTGCGTATACGTATGTATGCATATCCAAAGTTACCGGTTACGATGAGGCCGTTTATATAGTTGTTGAACATTTTTGTTTAGATTTGGCAACGATAAATATGGAATTGAGTATTTGAAGGCACTATTTCAACAAATGATCCTGTGACTTTTGAGATCCATACTTTTTGTATGATAAGAATTGACTCAAATTTCTACAGAAGAAGTTTTTAATGTATGAACGCCGTAGCTTTATCAACATGACTATTCTGATTGCCGACGACGACATGGACGACCGCCTGTTTATGGAGCGGGCGTTGCGGCAGAACGGCTTTACCCAGGCTATTAATTTTGTAGAAGATGGCGAGGACCTTATGGAGTATCTGCGGCAGAATGGCCGTTACAAAGGTCAGCAACCGGTCTATCCCAACTTGTTAATTCTGGACCTGAACATGCCCCGGAAAAATGGCTTTCAGGCACTGGCTGAAATCAAAGCCGACCCCGCCCTGCGCCGGTTGCCCGTCATCGTGATGAGTACGTCCTCTACCCACGAAGATGTGCTGGAGACGTATAATCTGGGTGTGAATTCATTCGTTATCAAACCATTTAACTTCAACCGGCTGGTTGAAATCGTAGGTGCCCTCAAACTATACTGGATGGACATCGTTAAACTCCCCTGAGTCAATCATTTTGCTATGACCGTGCCGATCCCCGTTTATTCCGACGTTACGAAAGAAGATCCGTTCATTCGTGTTCTGCTGGTTGAAGACGACGAAGACGACTATATGCTGACAAAGGCATTTGTATCGGCCCGCGAAAATGCCAACATCCGGCTCGACTGGGTTGATAGCTATGAACTGGGCCTGGCCGCTGTGGCCAGTCAGCAGCACGATGTTTATCTAATTGACTACCGGTTAGGGAGCTCTACAGGTATCGATCTGATTCAGGAAGCATTTCAGATGGACTGCCATGCGCCCATGATCCTGCTGACAGGACAGGACGATCTGGCCGTTGACCAGTCGGCCCTTGAAAAGGGAGCTGCGGATTATCTGGTGAAAGGCCGTATCGACGCGCAACTGCTGGGCCGCAGTATCCGGTACGCCCTTCGGCAGGCCGGAGTGCTGGCCGAGGTAGCTCAAAAAGAAAATAAGTACCGCTCCCTTTTTGAGCGATCTATCGATGCCATTTTTGTAGCGTCCAATGATCTGCGTTTTCAGGACGCTAACCCCTCCGTTGAGCGGCTTCTGGGCTACAGCCGAGACGAACTGCAGAAATTAAATCCCGCCCGCCTGTTTGCCAACCTCGATCAGCTGCGCGAACTGCGCCTGAACGTAAGGGAGTACAGCCAGATCAAAGATTTTGAGACGGTACTACTGGATCGAAATGGTCGCAAAATAGTCTGTCTTATATCAGTTTGGGCGGTTGAGGATGTGGCCGGACGACCGGAGTGGTATCAGGGTATTGTGCGCGATATCTCTGAGCAGAAACGGGCGCAGCGGGAGTTAATCATGGCCGAAAAACTGACCATGACCGGAAAAATTGCCCGTAGTATTGCCCACGAAGTGCGTAATCCGCTCACTAACCTGAGCCTTGCCCTGGAGCAGCTAAAGGATGAACTGGCTACTGACGATGAGTATATTACGATGTTTACCGACATCATTGGCCGCAACATTGACCGGATTGGACAGCTGATCACCGAGATGCTCAATTCGTCCAAACACCGCGAACTGGAACGGAACAAGCAGGACTTTAATGCCGTGGTCAAGTCAACCCTGCAACTCGTGAGCGACCGGGTGAAACTAAAGCAAATGCGGCTCAAAACGTCGTTTTCTACCCGTAACTGTATCGCTCTGATTGACCGCGACCAGGTAAAAACGGCCCTGCTCAACATTCTGGTCAATGCCGTTGAAGCCATGAAGGACGGAGAAGGTATCCTTGAGGTTAGTACCAGTTGCACTGATGATGACCAGGTATGCGTTGAAATTACCGACAACGGCGGGGGAATCTCCGACGCCGACCGGCAACGGCTCTTCGACCCATTTTTTACCGGTAAGTCGGGTGGTATGGGCCTGGGGCTGACGGCCACCCAAAATATTATGAAGAGCCACAAAGGTACTATTGAGGTAGAAAGTACGCTGGGTATTGGAACCACCTTCCGGCTGTATTTCCCGAAGTAAGTATGCCTGTTTCTGTCAGGCCACCCGACCAGATCGGGTGGCTTTTTTTGTGGCAGACTGGGTAAGAAAATACACACCTTTCCGCAAAATTACCCATATACATACTAGGTCCCTAAGGTACGTGAGCGGATAACTCACTACGCATGTATAGAGTAATGGTCTGTCAGTTAGTTAGTTGTTCTTTTTGGCGCGTATCAGAGGTTGACGATTACGAGTATGGCATAATATAGGCTATGTGATTAGGAATAAAGCTCTATTCACATGTGGACAGATACTCACTTCCCGGCAGCTATGCGCTCGCTCAACTCCAGTACCAGAGCAAAGGCAATTGAGATTGCCAATCAGCTTCTGGCGCAGGGACACACCGACAATGCCGCTGTTGTTTCACAGAGTGTTGCTGATGCCCGTCAGTGGTCGCGCTGCAACCGGGTTTCGCTGCAACCGACCGGTACCGGTAATGTCCGCTCCTATCTATAATAGTGGTGTAAGCTCTTCAATTGACTGATGATGAACTGGAAGAAAAATATCTACGATGATCTGACCGGGTGTTCAACCCTGTGCGACGCCTTTGCTACCGAATGTTCGGGAGCTGCCAATATCGAAGAACTTTACCGTAGTATTATTCTCAGTCTTGACTGCGCCGATGTATGCCGACAATTGGCCATTCTGTATGTACGCGGGTCCGAGAATACCCAGCTAATGGCGAAAGTATGCATTGACGTGTGTGCCAAATGCGCTCAGGAAGTTAACCAGTTCGATTCTGCGGCTTGCCGGCAGGTGTATGCTATGTGCCAACAGGCCATTCTGAGCTGTGTGCTGCTGTCGAACATGGCCGATCAGCCCGATACCGTACCCGCTTATCGTCAGCATACGCCATCGTCCATGTTTTACGGTATTGACCTCCGGGAAACGCTTTACAACTAACCATTCTCTACCATGGAAACAAAACCACAGAAGAACGAAAAACTGGAGAAAGTCCGCGAATTAGTCGGCGATATCCACATTGCTATGATGACCACCGTCGACGAAGATGGCCATCTGCAAAGTCGGCCAATGGCCGCCCTCGAAATGGATGAGTCGGCAACGATCTGGTTTTTTACGAAAAAATCGTCACCCAAAGTTGATCAAATCAGGCGAATCGAACGGCAGGTCAACTTAGCCTTTGCCAACGTTTCCGACGCCAGCTACGTGTCTATCTCCGGTACCGCCGATGAACTTGATGACCAGGCCAAGATTGATGAACTCTGGAATCCTCAGGCCAAAGCCTGGTTTCCCGATGGAAAAAATGACCCGGAACTGACGCTGTTGCGGGTGCGTACCAATATGGCTGAATACTGGGACTCGAATAACAGCACTATGGTGCGCCTATTTCAGCAGGCAGCCGCGGCCATTACCGGTAATCCTCCAAACATGGGTGAGAACGAGAAAGTAACTAATTAAACAGGAAAATAGAACTAAACTAATGCGTGTCTGGGAAGACCGTAAATGAGATACGGTCTTCCCAGACACGCATTGGTATTTCATCAAAATAAATATATTGACTATATATCTGACGGGAAGGTGCTGCTTTAGTCTAAAAGATACAGCCATCTATTCATCCCTCACCAGTGCCATTCCCATCTGTCTCCACCCTACGCCGACGAACACTTACCGCTCTGCGCAGCCGGTTTAATAAACCAATTCTGCGCCTGCTTCATTTACTTCGATTCAATCTGCTTAGCAAAAACGAAACCATTGCCTTTCTCGAACCCTTGATCATTGCATCCAACGCACCTGACTGGGTAGAATTGCCACAGGTAGTTGATGCGGCTGATCCAGCCAAGATCATCTTTGTGCACGCCAGTGCCATTACTGAACCTAGTTACGTATGGAGTTTTAATGAACCCCCCGACCATACCCTGCTTCTGCCACTGGGTGGGGTAGTCTATCAGCGCAAGGCACTCTGTACAGATTACGAAGGCCAGCGCGGTATTGTCTGGGCCAGTTTATTTCCCGACACCCGGCGGACGCGCTACACCGATACGTTGCTTGCCCCGTGGAGTCATTCGCTCGATGGCGTTCGGTTTGGAGGGTACTATGACTTTATGATTCTGGTGGCGGCCAAACTGTGCCGGATGAAAGAAGCCCTGCCTAAGGTTGTTTTTCAGCAGGCCGTAGCGACTTATCCGCTTTTCGGTACCCATTACGAACACGAATTCTTAGACCTACTCGGTATAGACAGTAACCGGACCATAGACAGCCGCGTCACGCGCGTCCGCGCCAATCAATACGTATTAGGAAACAGTGGTGACTGGCTCTATCCAAACGTGGCTGATGTGATGCTGTTGAAGAAAACCGTTGAGGCCAGTCTGAAACCCGTTCGAACCCACTATAATCGGGTCTATATCAGCCGCGCGGGACGACGGCGGGTGGTCAACGAAGATGAGCTGATTGCCATGCTTCGTGATTATAACTTTACCATCATTTACGATGAACCCCGGTCTTTGGCGGAACAGGTTAAAATCTACAGAAATGCGTCGTTTATTATGGGTCCTCACGGGGCGTCGTTTTCCAACGTGATCTGGTGTGAACCCGGTACGCACCTGTTCGAACTGTTTTCACCCCGCTACGTAGCGGGCCACTTCCGGTATCTGGCGCAGATCATGGATATGCGCTATTCAGCCTACTCGTACGGAACCAAAAATGATCCGGGTCGGCAGGATCTGGAAGAAAATATGTACGTTTCCGTTCCTGACTTGGAGCGAGTTCTGGCCAGCCTCTTCTGATTGTATACCGATTTTACGGGAGATCATCCGGGGTTGTAATCTTGATGTTCTCGTAGCTGCCGTCGATGAGTGTAATGGCAAAACCAGCGTGTTCAAGAACGCTGGCACAGTCGGTAAAACCGGGTTGCTCATCCGTCTGGAACGCCCGCCGAAACCAGTCGAGCCTGAACGTCTGGGGCGTTTGTACAAGTCGTACACTGGGCCGATCAATAGCCCGGCTACTGCCATCCATACCCACGAGCCGTACCGAATCCTTGGCCGGTACGCAGGTAACCGCCGAGCCGAGTCGGTTGGCTGTCTCGAAACTATTCTGGATGATCTCTGACGATACAAACGGACGAACACCGTCATGTACGGCTACTACGCCGTCGGTGTCAGGCAGGGATGCCAGCCCATTACGCACCGACTGAAACCGGGATGCCCCCCCGTCAACGAGATGGATAGGAGTCTGAAAACCATATTGTCCGCACAAAAGCAGCCAGGTTTGGCGTTCGTGGGCGGGCAGTACGAGAATAATGTTCTCGGCGGGCAGAACCGTCAGAAACCGCTCCAGCGTATGTTGTAGAATAGGCTTGCCATTCAGTAAAAGAAACTGCTTCGGCACATCGGACTGCATCCGGCTCCCACTACCCCCGGCCACAATGATGGCAAAAAAATTAGTTGTCAGTCGATGGTCGTTTTTCATCAGTTAAAATAACTGCTGCAAAACTACTCGTTGACTGACAACTAATGGCTATTGACTGACCGCTTATAAAATCAGCATGGCGTCGCCGTAGCTGAAGAAGCGATATTTCTCTTTGATGGCTACCTGATAGGCTTCTTTGATGAGTTCATGGCCTCCAAATGCGCTCGTCATCATAATCAGGATCGACTCGGGCAGGTGCATACTCGTAAGCAGCGAGTTGGCAATCTTAAACTCGTAAGGTGGGAAAATGAACTTGTCGGTCCAGCCCTCCGCTGGCTTCAGCCGACTGTTGGCCGATACGGACGACTCGATGGTTTTGAGTGACGTAGTACCCACCGCGCAAACCCGCCGACCACTGTCCAGGGCTGTGTTGACCAGTTTCGCCGACTCTGCCGGGATGCGGAAATTTTCGGAATCGGTTTTGTGCTTGGTCAGGTCCTCTACGTCCACCTGCCGGAACGTACCCAGGCCCACGTGCAGGGTGACGGGGGCAAAATGGACACCCTTAATTTCCATCCGCTTCATCATGGCACGGGTAAAGTGCAAGCCGGCGGTAGGCGCGGCAACCGCTCCTACGTGTTCGGCAAAAACGGTCTGGAAATGCTCGCGGTCCGCCTGCTCGGCTTCGCGCTGCATCTCGCGAGGAATCGGTGTTTCGCCCAGCTGGTCAACCGCCTTCATGAACTCGTCATGATTGCCGTCAAATAAAAACCGGATAGTACGGCCCCGCGACGTTGTATTGTCAATGACTTCAGCTACCAGATCACTGTCTCCAAAGTACAGTTTATTACCCACCCGAATTTTGCGGGCTGGATCTACCAGTACGTCCCAAAGCTTCATTTCGCGGTTGAGTTCGCGCAACAGGAACACTTCAATTTTAGCACCGGTCTTTTCTTTGTTGCCGTACAGCCGGGCCTGAAATACCTTGGTGTTGTTGATAACGATTACGTCCCCATCGTCGAAATAGCTCAGAATGTCCGAAAACTGTTTGTGTTCGATGGATTTGGTTTTCCGGTCAACGACCATCAGCCGCGAGTCGCCCCGCTCAACCGGATATTTTGCGATTAAACTTTCGGGTAAATCGAACTTAAATTCGGATAATTTCATGATCTATTGGCACGAAGGCGGCTGCTTGGTTTTCTCTAAAAGGCCGCAAAGATAGTGAAAAAAACCCGGAAAAGTAACCAATTTCCGGGTGAGACTATTGCAAATATGAAAAAAATCAGTTATCGCCAGTCGGAAGTCCATCCATTGGTGTTACGGCTCCATCCGTATTGATCCCATCGCGGTTCGACACGTTGAATTTAGCCATCAGTTCGGACGAGGCTTCTTCAGCGTAGGTGCCCTGAGCGGCCACAAACACGCCTTTCATACCGTTGTGACACGTAATAGCATATAGCGTCATCTCGTCGCCGGGGTCAGAAGGGCCTTCGAAGCGGTAAAACTCATCGACATCGAACTCATTGCTGGTAACCTTTACTTCTTTCGTTGTATTTTCCAGATACTCCCCCCTGGGGCCAAACTGCTGGGTGTAGCCACGTTGCTGAAGAGTCTCCATAGCCTCGGTCATGGTGTCGTATTTGTACATAGTGCTGTCGGGAATTGTGCTGTCAGATAAACCCAAATCCAATCAGATAGTTTTTCGGCTGCACCGTACACTTATTCTCCCTCTGTCCCCTCACATCCTGCGCTTCTCTATGGCAACGGCCGGATCATGATGTCTTTGAAATAGACTATGCTTTTAGGGTCATGCCCCTGAAGAGCTATGGTACCGCTGCTGAGCTTTTTGCCACCGGCCGATTGACTCACGCTGTCGGGTTCGGTATATTCGTTGATGATCTT
>JACMPG010000155.1 GCA_014377625.1 Spirosoma sp. | reverse complement strand
CGGAAGCAATACGCCTGAATCTTGTTGTCGCCCGCCCCGTTTTCTCCGGGCGGCTCCGTCGAGATTTCGGCCAGCAAACCACTCTTCGGATCGCCCGCTACTTTGTACGGGCTGACCTGCGTTTTGAAATAATGGCCGTGATGAAACACGCCCACTTCTACTCCGTTGTGGGTTTCGCCATAGACGCTGTTCGCTTCGCGGCCAACATGGTACTTCATCCCCGCGCTTGCCATCAAATCGCCCTCGTAGGTTGCGTCGATGAACATTTTGCCCTGGTAAACTGTGCCGTTCAGTGTTCGGAATGACTGGATAGTCCCGGCTTTTTTCTGAACGCCACCCGCCGAACGGTCGAGGTATTCGTCGCGGTAAACGGTTAGTTTGTTTTCTTTCACAAAATCCTCGAATACCTGTTCGGCCGCGTGGGGTTCAAAAATCCACATCGTGCGGTTGGCCCCGTCGAGAGCGGGGGTTCCCTGCCCTTTATTACCGAACAGTTCGCGTTTTTCCCACGTCCAGGCCTCGGGTTTCTGGTAGTGGGTATAAAGCCGACCATAAAACTCCCGCGCCAGCCCTCCAATCACCGATTTGTCGCCCGTGTCAGTATAACCCAGCCCCCCCGACGACAGCCCGCCGAGGTGTTTGTCGGGCGAGACGATGATGACGGATTTACCCATTTTTTTGACCTGTACAGCCGCCGTAATGGCCGCCGATGTGCCGCCGTAGATGATAACATCGGCCTTGCGGATGGTGGCTTTTTGAGCTGAAGCGAGCGGCATAACCCCCGGCAGGAGCATCAGACTGCCAATGAGGGCAGCAAAAAATGGCTGGTTTTTCATGCAAATGGTTGTCAGGTAGTGACTAATTGTTGGAAATAAAAATGACCGACGTTGCATCGTTGACAATCAGTTAATAGCCTGGGTTTTGCTCCATTAATGGGTTTACGTCACGGTCGACCTGCGGAATCGGGAAAAGATAATGCCGCTCCTGTACCACAATAGCGGGGTTTTGCGCTTTCATGGCACTGATGAGCCGTTTGGTACGAGCCAAATCGTACCAGCGGTGGCCTTCAAAGGCCAGTTCGAGCCGCCGTTCGAGCAGCACCGCGTCGCGGAATTGATCCTGCGTCAGGCCCACCAGCGCGGGCAGACCTGCCCGACTGCGGATGCGATTCACGACGGTATATGCCTCCGCGTTGCCTGGCCCCTGCTCGTTAAGGGCCTCGGCATACATCAGCAGCACGTCGGGGTAACGGATGATGGGATAATTATTGCCTCCATCGCCGTTGCTCGTTGCTGTCGGGTCCAAATATTTAAAGACGTAACCGGGGAATAACACACTGGCCGGGGCAGCGGGCGAACTGGTGGCCGAATACAGTCGTATCGTCACGTCGCGTCGTCTGTCGGTGGGTAGATACGTTCTGTAGAGATTTTCGGTAACCGGATCGTCGCCGAAACCGGCTATACCGTTGACCCGGTCGAAGTTGGGCCGCATGAAGCCCTGCATCAAACTGCCCTCGCCAACACCCCCGCTTAGGGCCTGCACCTCAAATACTGCTTCTTTGCCGTTTTTATTAGCTACAAAAAACGCTTCCGGGAACGTGGCCCACAAATCATACACGCCCGAATCAATCACTTCTTTGGCTTTGGCCGACGCTTTGGCCCACTCGCCTCGCGTCAGATAAACCTTTGCCAGAAACGCTTTGGCGGCTCCTCTGGTAGCGCGGCCCCGGTCAATACCGGTGAACGAAGCCGGTAACACGCCTTCGGCATCGGTAAAATCCTGAATCACCTGCTTATACACATCGTCGACCGATGCTCGCGGGATGGTCAGGTTGTCGAGCGAAGTCGTTTCGGCCACCTGCAGTGGCACCCCGCCGAACAGGCGCACGAGGGTGAAGTAATAAAACCCGCGCATAAATTTGGCTTCGGCTATGTACTGCGCTTTCAGTTTCTCATCCATCGAAATGCCCGGCACCCGCGCAATGACCGTGTTGGCCCGGTTGATGGCCTGATAAACCGTACCCCACAGCGACTGAAAGGTGCTGGTGGCGGGCGTAAAGGTGTACCGATCGAGGTCGTTTTTGGGCTGATTGGCTGTTGAACGTCCCCCGCCCCACTCGGCATCGTCGGTGGCCTGATCCTGCAGAATCCACATAATTTGCCCGTACATATTCGACGAGTTCATAGGATCGTAGACGGTACTGACAGCGGCTTTGGCATCGTCGGCATTACGGTAAAAGTTGGCCGGGGTAAAGTTAGCTTCGGGGATCTGCTCCAGCACCTCGCAGGCGCTCATGGCAAGGACAATGAGTGAATACGTGAATGAGCGAATGAGTGAATAGTTTCGCCGGAGATTTGTTGCGGATTGTGAGAATCGGTTCATAGTTGTAAAAAGTTGGGAGCGATACAGAGTTGAGTAAACCAGCGTATATAATCGCTCATTCACTCAACTACTCATTCGCTCAATGAATTAAAAACCAACGTTCAGGCCAAAGAGAATCGTTTTGGCCGCCGGGTAACTGGCATAGTCGAACCCCTGGCTCCGGCTGTCCTGGCCAAACCGGTTCACCTCCGGGTCGTAACCCGAATAGCTGGTAAATGTCAGGTAGTTCTGTGCCGAGGCATATACCCGCAGCGACTGGATTTTCAACGTTCGCAGCAATGACTGAGGCAGGTTATACGCCAATTGGATGTTCTTCAGCCGCAAATACGAACCATCTTCAATTTGCCGGTTCGAAATCCGGTTGGCAGGCCGGGTGGTCGTAGCACGGGGGATATCGGTGTTCGTATTGGTGGGTGTCCAGCGGTTCAGAACGTCCGTGCTCTGGTTAGTGGTACCGTTCAGGTATTCCAGTTCAAAACGGTTGGCATTCAGGATATCATTCCCGTACACGCCCTGAAAAAATACCGTCAGTTCCAGGTCTTTGTACGAGAAGGTGTTGTTCAGACCACCGACGAGCTTCGGCTGCGCCCGCCCAATGATGGCCCGATCGTTGTCGTCGATTTTTTTGTCCCCGTTCAGGTCGGCATACCGACGGTCGCCGGGTTTGCGGGCCTGCGGATCAGCAATGGCCGTCAGTTCATCGGTGGTCTGGTAGAGACCGTTGGTTACGTAGCCGAAGAACGACCCCAGCGGCTCACCTACCCGAATAACCCCCGAGCCGGAAATAGCCCCAATATTCGCCAACTGCCCGGCAAAAATCTGCGGAGCACCGCCGATGTCCAGCACCTTGTTGCGATTGGTCGCTAGATTCAGGTCCGTACTCCACCGGAAGGCTCCGGTGGACGTCGATCCGGCTACATTGACCGACGAAATGCTCAGTTCGATGCCCTTGTTTTCAACCTGGCCGAGGTTTCTGATGGCGCTCCCGTAGCCCGATGTGCTGGGTATGGTCACGCTCAGCAGCAGGTCTTTTGTCCGTTTTAGGTAGGCATCGGCGGTGATGGTGATGCGGCTGTTAAACAACCCGATGTCCACGCCCACGTCGGCCTGTGTTGTGGTTTCCCACGACAGGTCGGGGTTGGCAATCTGGCTGGGACCAATGCCGGTGGAGACAACGTTGCCGAAGACGTAGTTTTGGGTACTCAGCAGTGAATAGGCCGGGTAGTTGCCGATGCCATCCTGATTGCCGGTTGACCCGTAGGTAACCCGCAGTTTCAGGTCATTGACCACGCGGTTATTTTTAAGGAAAGCTTCTTCGCTCACCCGCCAGGCCAACGCTGCCGAGGGGAAATAGCCGTACCGTTTGTTGGCCCCGAAGCGCGAGGAACCATCGGCCCGGAAACTAGCCGTGAACAGGTATCGGTCTTTGTAGCCATAGTTAATCCGCGCCAGGTACGATTGCAACCCCCACGTACCTACTCCCGACGAGGGGATCAAGGGTACTGATGCAGCCCCGAGGTTGCTCGATCCGAGGTTATCGTTGATGAAGTTACGGGCCGACGCTGCACTCGATTCCGTGCGATTAGCCTGTTGGGTAAAGCCAACCAGAGCGCCAATATTGTGTGCTGTGCCAATTGTGCGGGTGTAGGTCAGCAGATTTTCGTTGAGCCAGGTGAGTGCCGAGCTGTTGAAAATAGACGCAGCTCCGCCTTGCGCCAGACCGCTCGCTACAGAGCGAGGCAGGTAGCCATCCTGTTTTTGCAGTACGGCATCAATGCCCAGCAGTACGCGCAGGTTCAGTCCGTCGATGATCTGGTAATCGCCAAACACGTTACCAAACGTGCGGAAGGCCGTGTTGCGGTTTTTGCTTTCGCGGGCGAGTGCCGCCGGGTTATCAGCCGTGAAATTCGACGCAGCGAGCACGTACGTTCCATCGGGGTTGTAAACGGGGAGAATGGGCGGAAATAGCACGGCCGCGCTGGTCACCTGGCCCCCGCTACCGAGGTCGCCGTCGGTCCGCGACTGGTTGGTGACGGTACGGTTCACGGTCAGGCTATTACCGATTTTAATGCGGTTTGTGAGCTTACGGTCTAAATTGATTCGGAACGAATACCGGTCAAAATCGGAGTTCGTCACAATGCCGCCCTGTTTAAAGTAGCCGCCCCCAATGGCGTACTGCGTTTTCTCGTCGCCCCCACTGAACGATAACTGGTAGTTTTGGATAGGAGCCTGCCGGAAAATCTCGTTCTGCCAGTCGGTTCCCTCGCCAAACGCATCGACCTGGGCCTGGGAGTACACGGCGGGTCGGCCTTCGTTGGTGTTGGCATCGTTCAAAAACTGAGCGTATTGGCGGCCATTCAGCACCGGGTATTTTCGCCGGACATCCTGAACGCCGTAATAGGCATCGAAGTTGATGGTGGACTTGCCCGCCTTACCACGCTTGGTAGTGATGATGACCACTCCATTTGATCCCCGCGACCCATAAATGGCCGTTGAACTGGCATCTTTCAGGATCGAAATTGTCTCAATATCATTCGGATTGAGCGTACTCAGCACGTTGAAACTCGATCCGCTGCCCGCGCCATCATTTTTAAACGGTACGCCATCAATCACGTAGAGCGGCTCATTGTCGCCCTGGATGGAGTTGCCGCCCCGAATTCGGATGGTTGTTGATCCGCCCGGTGCGCCGGAGTTCTGGGTAATCTGCACCCCGGCGGCCCGTCCTTGCAACTGCTGGTCGAGGGAGGTAACGGCCAGTTTGCGGATCTCACCTACCGGAACGGTTGCCACTGACCCCGTCAGGTCGCTTTTCTTCACCTGTCCATAGCCAACCACCACAATTTCATTGAGGGTTTTATTATCAGGTTGTAAGCTGATGTTCACTGTAGTACGTTTGCCTAAAGTGATTTCCTGGGATACATAGCCCACAAAACTAAACACCAGTGAGGCCTCTGGTCCCGGCACGGCAATTCGATAGTTCCCGTCAGTATCGGTGGTGGTTCCCCGATTGGTTCCCTTCACCACCACACTTACGCCGGGTAAGCCCTCGTTGGTTTCGCCCGTTACGCGCCCGGTCACGGTTTCATCGGCGACGTCCTGCGGCTGAGCCGACAGCCTCGATTGCACCGAAGCTACTGACACGGCTGTACCATCAGTCGCTAAAATACCATCGATATAGTTGATGGTTTGATCGGGCGATACAGCTGTACTGGTCGTTAGTTTGCGGTCGGTACGCTGAGCGGTAATCAGATAAGTACCGTTTTTAGCTCTTCGGTACTGTAATCCGGTTTCGCTTAGAATGGCCCGCAGATTCTGTTCCAGCGTTACCTTTGGGTTCAGGGCGTCGCCGGGTACGGTAAAACCCTGAACGAGCTGGTCGCCGTACAAAATATCCACGCCGTAGCGCTCTTTCAGTTCATTCAGAACTTCCCGTAGTTGTCGGACAATACCCGGCCGGGCCGAATGGGTAACGGCAAACATGGGCGTTCGGGTGGGCTGGGCACTGATTTTGGCTGATAAACCAACCATCTGGCCGAGTAAGGTCAGCCCCACCAGCCCAACGGTTTGCAATCGGAGTAGTTTTTGTGGCATCATGTACATTATTGAAGCGGTTTTTGAGTTAGAATAAGTTTGTCAGATTGTCGGTCGATGTCAATGTTTAGCACCTCGGCCACGATGCGGAGCAGTTCATCGGCGGTCTGGGCTGAATACGCCCCGGAAATCGTCATCTGGCCGGTTTCGGCATCCGCGATTTCGGCGGTCAGCCCGTAGTTTTCAGCGAGTATAGCCACGATTTCTGTCAATTGGGTTTTGTCGAAAACGAAGCGATGTTCGGTCCAGGCGGGGCTGGCAGGGGGTTGCTGCAACTGCTGATGGGTTAGCTCACCTTCGGGCGTAAGGGTCAGTAAATCACCGGGTTTCATCGTTACCTGTCTCGGCTGGCGGTCAGTTTGCTGGTAATGTACTTCTACCTTCCCCCGGTTCAGCACCACCTTTGTGCCGCGTGGCCGGGCAAACACCGTGAATTCGGTTCCCAACACTACCACTTCAGCGTTGGTAATCCTGACTACAAATCGCTGATTTGTAGCGGTGTGCGTTACAGAAAACAAGGCCTCACCCACCAGAACAACCTGTCGGGTCGGACTGCCGAACCACGGATTGCCAGGCCACTGTTTACCAAAGCCGAAGCGCGGAATCTGTAGGGACGAATTACTGTTTAGCGTCACCGCACTACCATCGGGTAAGTTTACCAGCCTTGTCTCGCCGTAAGCGGTCTCGTAGGTACGGGTCAGCAGTAGCTCACGGAAGGCGAACAGCCCAACCATAAGGATCACTGATGCGGCTATGGCCCATACCAGCCAGGTACGCCCACTGAATGGCTGCATGAACCGGGATGGCGTTTCCTCCACCAGTGCCGCATTGGTTGCTCCCGACTGATCGGCGTACAAAAAATCGTGGTATCGGCTAAACGCTACGGGTTGATCGGCGGTGAATTGCAGGTGTGACTGTTCCCACTCATCGAGCCAGCGATAAAACTGTTCTGTATGCGAAGGCTCACGACTCCATTCGTCAATCTGTTTTTTCTCTAAAGCCGTCGATTTCCCGGCGAAGTAGTCGAAGAGCCGTTGTTTATTGATGTGTTCGTTCATGTTGCTGGACCGCAGGAGCGGTTGTCGTTAGCTGGATGAATTAGACTCCGGTAAAAACCCCTCATTCGCTGGTCAGGAGATATAGTCCGTAATGACCCACAGCATACCTGTAAGCCATTTGGCCTTTAGTAAATCACGCAAGTGGTGGCTGGCCCGGCGAATCTGTACCTCCACTGTGCGGGTGGATAGCCCCAGTTCATCGGCGATTTCAGTATACTTCTTCCCATCAAAATGGTACAATAAGTAGATGCGCCGACGCTGGATGGGTAACGTCTGGATGGCCCGTTCTACGTCCTGGTAGAGCTCTTCGTACTGGGTGATGGCATCGGGCTGCTGGGCGTCCGACACACCCTGATACTGCGCTTCTTCCAGCCCCGTGTCGCGCCGAATCGTCTGGCGCAGGTAATTATAGGCCCGGTGCCTAACGGTCTTGTAGAGATACGCCCGGTAGGAGAACGTAATAGTTTGAAATATCTTTTCGGCGTAGAACTGGCAGAAAATTTCGGATATCAAATCCTCGGCAATGGCCCTCGAGGAGACAAATCGCACAGCATGACTGCACAGGGTATTGTAGTACCGTCGGAACAATAATTCGCACCCCAGCCGGGCATCCTGCTCAAACGCCCGTCGGATGAACAACTCATCGTCGGGCGCAGCCAATTCCTCTGGTAGTACAGCGTCCATGCTCTGAAAAGGAATGGGGTCAACCGCCAATTCTATCCGTGTAATGCCTGTTTGCCGCATAGTGTAAACCGTTAAGCCCGTTCTTCGACGTGTAGAATAAATAGTAGGTGAATACGGATAGACACATTAAGGGTGTAAAAACCCTTACAAGAATTGCAATAATTTTATAAAAACTTTCACCGTAGCACCGATTGTTAGCACGAGGGTGTTTTTGGTTTAAAATGACACATATGATGCTGATCAGTTTGGATAGCTATTAAAATCAGCGAAATGCCGAAGTCGTTTTGTTGGATAGTTTTCCGTTTCAGGCTACCCGACAGGCGGGTGCCAGGGGCAAAGCTATTGTACAGCCGCCGTAATGGCCGCCGATGTGCCGCCGTAGATGATAACATAGGCCCGGCGGATGGTGGCTTTTTGAGCCGAAGCGAGTAGCATAACCCCCGGCAGGAGCATCAGACTGCCAATGAGGGCAGCAAAAAATGGCTGGTTTTTCATGCAAATAGTTATCAGGTAGTGACTAATTGTTGAAGATAAAAATGACCGACGTTGCCCTATGACAACAAGCTGATTGCTCAGGAACTGGAGACCACTCTGAGCGGATTAGGTTTGGGAGGGTGACGCTGTACGTGAAGTTGCTGGAGTGATGGGTTTGGGGTGTTCTGGGGAAAGTACTGCACCAGCGGACCGCATACTTCGTCACGAAGGCCACCCACATTTCATACGAATGTGGGTGGCCTTCGTTTCTGCTGTGGCTGTACACAACGAATATCCTATACTCTAATCAGCGCCCTGCCGCCCGCCAGGGGAAGCGAGTAACTAATCTGGTCAAAATCAAGTATATCGGTGTTGTTGAAGACCGGATAGTCATTGTCCAGCAGGGTGCCCCGCTGTTCGGCTGAAATCAACAATTGCTCATTGGCTGGCTGCCCGTTTTCCGTTAAAATCTCGGCGTAGCCCCGCACCGCCAGATTCTCGGTACTCAACACAAACGGATTGCCCACATTGGGAAATAATGCCGCTGAAATGGTTTGGCCCGGCTGGATTGTAAACGGAGTACTTTCGAACGGCTGCGAGGTGACGAGTGGTACCAAAGCAGCCAGCAGGGTGGTTGTTTGCACTCCGGCATTATCGACCACAAACGAGTGATTCGAGTTGGCCAGGCTGGTCCCGACCAGGCCTCGATAAAACCGGTTGTTGGGGTCTAAAATATCCTGACCGATAATATTGGTGGTGAACCGCATCCTAAGCGATAAGGCCGCCGAGTTGTCATCGGGAATGTGGGAAATAGTTAGGAAATATCCCTGCACAACGCGTCGAAATGGCGCATTGGCCGGGTTGGCGGGGCCGCCTGGTGTTGGCGCAATGCGCTTTACCAGCAATTCAAATGTGGTAAGAAGAGCCATAATAGTAGTGGTTTACGGGCTGTTCGGTGGTGAACAACGGAACAAAGGTTGTCCATCCGCTTTTTCCGTCTTAGCGTAGAATTTACTGAACAGGCTGCGTAGAAATACGGAACTGATTAACTGGTATTCCATATAAGTAGAGTAGTTGCCAACATTCCAGAAAAAATGTCCAATGGCTAAGCACCAACGTATTAATAATCAGATACTTTTCACTTCGTACTCGTACCTACCAAACCTATTATTCTCGATACGATGGCGGTGCGGGCAACGGTGGGGCTGCTCCAGAAGTCGATGAAAAAGAAGCCCTGCTCAAAGCCGGTATCGTGCTGAACACGGTCATGCCCCGAACTTCACGTATGTCCATCCCGCCAAAACCATTGCCGAAAAAGCCGACGAATATTTGACGACGCCCGCCAGTATGCACCGCTTCAACGGCACTATACTCATCGTCCAAAAGGGTATGATTTCGTCAGCACAGTACCCAGCAACAAGGAGTTGATTCTTGACTATCCCTTTTCCACTCTTACTTGTCCCACAAACGGGATTCAATCACCAACGCTTTCTCGTCCACAATCCGAATATGCTGATAGCTCGTATGAGCCGCATGGTGCAAGTAGTTGATGCTATCAGGCATGACCGAAGAGGGGACACCAACGGCCAGTACGTCAGGGTTGGTCAACCAGTTGGCTAAGATAGTCTTGATAACTGACTAATTAGGCAATTTCGACGCGCACTTGCTTCCCCATACCTAGCTGAACAATCTTATTCAGCGTCTCCAACTGAATGTCCGATTTGCCATTCTCAATGCGAGAAATGTAGTTCCGTGTCGTGCCACTCCTAGTCGCCAAGTCAAGCTGCGATAAACCCGCATCTTGCCGAGCCTTTCGTAAAAGGCTACCGATAGCTATGTGTTCTGTCCGTTGTACCAGTGTACTCTGCCGGAAAAGCTCGTCCGGGTCCAAGTCTAGAACGCCCTCAATAGTGCGCCGGGCCAACTTAACCTGAATCGGCACGGTAGGCCAATGCAAGGTATGGGTCGGTGAAACGGCTACTTGTTTAAATATATTAAAGTCAAACAGGGGAAAGAGTTGACGGTCATCATCCGCCTTCCATTGGGCAAAAAGCGGTGTAAAATCATTCTGACGTATTTCGGCCGTCGTCCATAAAGTGGTGATAATGAACGGCTCTATGCCCAAAATTCGGCTAATGCGGGGTAGGCGTTGGATTGAGTCAGTCGTCATAGATTCAGATACGTTTAATCTGTGGATTTAAGAAGTAAAACGTCTCCAGCAAGTCTTGCTGATTTTGGGTTATCTTCATATAGGTAATCACTTTTTTAAGGGCTTTAGCTGGCAACCGACCGGCCAGAACGGTCAATGTTCGAATGTCAATGAGTGCTTCATACTCCGCATATTGCGCGTGGCAGGTGTTCACGAGGAAACACAGTGATGACAATTCCGTCAAAAAACTCAAAAACAGGCATTGGCTGGTAACACGGTAGGAACAGCCAACTATATGAAAAGGTGCCTAATTAGGCACCTCTCTTTTAATACTTCCTAACTGTACTTCAAAATCACCTGGTTTACCCTCGCTTATAGGGGAGATTTTACTGAGAAGCTGTTTGAGTTAGTGATTTGAGACGAAACGTGGTGGATTTTGGATGTGTTCTGCGGCCAAAGCAATTAACTCAAACAGCTTCTAAATGCGTCCCTTCATAGCCAACATTGGTTTATTAGGCAGGCGGGGTAACACCAGTTGGGCAAACTGTTCCGCTTCCTCGATCAATGGGTAGCCAGAAAAGATGAATGCCCGAATGCCCATATCCATGTAGCGGTTGATTTTTTCTACTACCTGATCGGCACTGCCAACCAACGCACCGCCTGCGCCCGACCGCGCCTTGCCGATGTCGGTCCAGAGCAGGGGCTCCACAAAGCCGTCTGTGTTGGCTTCGTTGCGGAGGGCGTTTTGTCGTAGTACACCCAGCGACCACGAACTTTGCGACGCACTTTTCAGGGCCAGACCGCGCACTGAATCAAATTTTGACATGATGTGCTGTGACCAGGCCCGGGCTTCGGCTTCGGTCTCCCGCACAATGACATGGATGCGCAGGCCGAAGTCAATGGTTCGCCCGTAGCGGGCCGCCCGGTCGGCTACATCCTGCATACTGGCGTAGAGCATCTCCTCGGTTTCGGGCCACATCAGAAACACGTCGCAGTAGCGGGCACACACGTCCCGCGCGCCGTCTGATGTGCCACCGAAGTATAACAGGGGGCCACCGTTCTGCTGATAGGACTTTACCGGGGCGGTATCTAAGCTGATTTTTCCATATACCGGCCCGTCGTGTTCGATACGGTCACTTGTCCAGGCTTGTTTCAGGATCTGAATGGTTTCGACGCACCGCTGGTAGCGCAGGTCGGCAGCTTCGCGGTAGCCGGGCAGGTCGGAGTTGATGATGTTGATCGTCAGTCGCCCCTTGAGCATATGGTCAAGCGAGGCCAGTGTCCGGGCCAGCATCGGCGGGTGCATCTCCCCGCAACGAATGGCGGTCAGCAAACTGATTTGCGTTAGGTCGGGGGCCACACCGGCAGCAAAAGGAATCACTTCCTGACCAGACATGTAGGACGTCGGCAGTAGCAAATTGCTGAATCCCAGTCGGTCGGCCGTTAGGGCGATATCCCGGCAATGGGCGAAGGTACTGCGGGCCGGATCACGAACGCTCAGGAATTCGGTATCTTCTCCGCAGAGGTCCGAAAACCAGGATACCTCGCAACTGCGCTGCACGGTTCGGATGCAAACCGATTGAATAGGTTGATGAAGCATAGCAGCAAAATTAAGCACGGACAGTTTTCATCCGCCAATACAGTAGCAATCCAACCGCCCCGGCAATGACGACATCCCGTGCTTCGCGGCCCGAACTATTGCTCAGCAGCCAGCCACAGAGCAATACAGCCAGTACTGAGATGGCCAGTCCGCCAACGACCCGAAACTGCGCAGGTGGCACAGCCTCGGAGTGCCAGTGATGCGCGAATCCGGTCAAGAACTGCCGACCGGCCCGTCTTCGCAGGATGGGCAGGGCCGCGCTGGTCAGCGCAAAATACGACAGCCGGATAATTGTGCTCAGGGTTAGCGCGTATAGGAACGTACCCGTCACAGCCAGCAGTAATTGCAGGGCCGCCGTAATAAAAATGGCGACGAAAGGCGTGCGAAAACGAGGGTGCGTAGCGGCCAGCCAGCCCGGGAGCTGCCCCTGTTCAGCCATTGCATACAGCAGTCGTGGACCGGTCATCATCAGGGCGTGGAGGGTGCCGAGGGCCGTAAGCAAGGCTACCCCGGTAATGAACGAAGCCCCTCCGGAGCCAATGAACTGCCGGGCCGCATCGGCCAGTGGCCGCTCAGATTGGGCCAGATCGGGCAATGTACCAATGCAGACAACCTGTACAGCTATGAACAATACCGCGACAATGCCAATAGCGATTAGCAGCGACAACGGAATCGTTCGCTGCGGTTGCTGCACCTCGCCGGAAGGAATAGTTGCCACATCGAAACCCGAAAAGGTAAAGATCAGTAATAAGACAGCCTGTGAAAAGGGCGTATAGTGGGGTAAATCGGGCCGTATGAAAGCGTGGCTATCGACAAAAAACAAACCCACTCCGGCAAACCCGCCAATGGCCAGCAACTTACTGATGGTGAAAACTGAATTGACCCGCGCAGACCCTTTCACCCCAACGTAATTCAGCAGCGCCAGCCCAGCCACTAAGCCCGTCATTAGACCGGCGCGCTCCCAACCTCCGGCAAGCTGCGGTCGAAAAAAAGCCGCGTAGTTGACGAAGAGGTTGCAGATCGACGCGAAACTGGCCACCCGCGAGAGCCAGAACAGCCAGCCAACCTCGAAACCAACCAACGGCCCATAGGTCACACGGGCGTACAGATATGGACCACCCGTGCCACTGAACCGGCTGCTGACTTCGGCAAAGCACAGAATAATCAGGGTTACCACGGCGGCACTTACGGCGTAGGCCAGCAGGCTCCAGGTACCCACTAAAGCGTAGAGTTTAGCGGGTAGGCCCAGAATACCCGCCCCAATGGTAATGTTGATGATGAGTGCGATAAAATCGAACCGGCCAATGCCGCGCAGTAAGGCAGGTGATGAAGTTGGTATCGACAAGGTAGTAACCCGTTAGGTACGACCTCAAAGCTACTGGTTAATCGGCTTCCATGTAATGCGAAGGACTAATCCTACGTACCTGAAATTCGCGAAAATCGCCTGACGGGGCAGAAAAATACAGTAGCCACCATCGTATTGCCGGAGCGGACAGGAGGCAGCTGCCATAAATTGGTTTCAGAAAGCGATTCCAACCTGAATACCGGCGGCCCTGCGGCAGATGGGCTACCGCGTTACCTCCCTCGGCCCCACCGAACTGGCAAGGTAACCTGAGCGGCTACGACGCCATTGTCACGGGCGTTCGGGCCTACAACACCAACGACTGGATGGCCCGCCTACAGCCCAGACTGCTGGAGTACGTCAAAGACGGCGGCAACCTGATTGTGCAGTACGTAACACGACCGCGTTACCGGCGAAGACGCTGCCATGACGTTCATTGACCCACAACACCCGCTGCTGAGCACGCCCAACCGGATTACCCAGGCCGATTTCAGCGGCTGGATTCAGGAACGCGGTATCTATTTCGCCCAGGAATGGAGCAAGGACTACCAGCCCATTTTCTCGGCCCACGACCCCAACGAAACGCCCAAAGAAGGCAGCCTGCTCTACGCCGATTACGGCAAGGGCCACTTTATGTACACGGGTCTGGTGTTCTTCCGCGAGCTACCTGCGGGTGTATCAGGCGCGTACCGCCTGTTTGCCAACATGATTTCGGCGGGGAAGTGAGTAGATGCGGCTTACTGGCATAACTAAACGTATGCACAAACTACCGTTTAGTTAATATGTCATCACCTATTTGGAATAGCTATGGTCGCCATACTAATTTGCATGGCGACCATAATTTAGAACTAGGAAGGAATCTGTACGCTAAATTATTTGTCACTGACAATCAACCGATTGACATTCATTAAGTTGTCGTACATACACTTGTTGGGTGACCCGTCCAAATCAGTATGTATTTCGCGTTACCGGCGACAGGGTAACAAATTGATAGTGAATGTTCTTTTGCTGGTATTTTGCGTTTCGACTGACAAGTCAATCACCGTTCGACAGCGCGTTTTATTTGGTGTATTACGTCTGGTTGGACAAGTTGGGCACCGCTAAACAGAATGAGCCCAAAATGTTCTAACCGAGCTTAAGGGTATTAACAAATTAATAAGCTTGAAGAAGCTTCCTTAATTGGGAACAAAAAAACATTGTCGCATCTAACCCATTTAGATAAAAACTAAAAACTGAAAGCTTATAACTTAAATCGAATCTACAGCAACCATATGGATTTATACAAACAAATAGACTTGTACGATAAATGGAGGGATAGAGTGCTCTATGCTTCAACTTTCATTACATTAACTCTCAATTTGAATGAGCGACTACATTTATTTGAAGATTTTGGATACAATAAAACTCACAATGATATTATCATTGGTTTAAATGCAGTTTTAGTTGTTATTTATATTATATTAGAAATAACACTAACTACTACTTTTCAAAAAGCCGAAGCGAGCAGAATTGTACGTTATATTGATAATTCTTTTAATACTAATTTCTCAGCCACATCTGCTCCACAATTAGGATATTTTTCACAAAATACTATAAATCCTAGTTTATATAAAATGTGTGTCAACTGTTTTGAGAATGTACTATTTAGTTTTACAATAGCAAAAGAAATGGCTAATAAGCGTTATATAAAAGCTATACTGATTTTTATATTGTTCGTTTATACAGCAACGGTTGGCGACAGTGGAACAGTTAGATATTTAACAGATGCTATCTTGCCTTTATCGTTAATACAAGACGCAATAAAATTTAATTTGTACATAACAAGGATAGAAAAGGTTCACGATGGATTTGCGACATTTTTTCAATCTTTAAAAGGAAAACCGAGGGAGTTTGAGAAGAGACATGGTGAAGCATTAAAACTTGTTATTTCATACGAAACGACACTAGCCTGGTCCTCAATTAAGCTAGATAGTGAAGTATATAATAAAATAAACCCATCCTTATCGCAAGATTGGGATAGTCTAAAACAGCAATATCAAATCAACTAAATCCGTCCATGAGCGTAAGTACTTATCTATATTCCCTTTCGAGCGAATTAATTATTACTGAGAGTGAACGTATTGCAATTAACGGCTATACTGATACAGTCAAAACGAGATTGTCGCAGCATTTTCAAACAGGCTTAATCGTTGAACAATTTTCATTTGGTTCATTCACAAGAAAAACATTAATGCCTAAAAAGGCAGATAGTGAATCAGATGTTGATTATATGGTAGTCTTTAATCCAAACAAACCAACGCTAGGTTTTTACGGAGGTATGACATACACATATTATGAACCTAGCACATATTTGAACTGGATAAAAGGTTTCGTAGAAGGTAAGTATCCTAGGTCTGAAATTTTTCAATCTCATCCCACAATTGTACTTCAACTATCAAAATTCAAGATTGAGATTGTTCCAGCTAAAAAAGATAGTAATGATACTTACGAAATACCTGCTCCATTGTCAGATTATACCAAGTGGCTCGTTACTAATCCTAACAGCTTCAATGAGATAGTTAGAAAAAAAAATACAGCTGAAAACTCTAAAATTCGCCCTGTAATTAGAGTAATGAAATACTGGAATGCTCAAAATGGATATATTTATTCATCCTATGATTTAGAACAAAAAATTGTCAATACATATTACTACAACTGTACAACCGTATGGGATTACTTAAGGACATTTGTTTCAAATATTAGTACGGTCTATTTAGGTATCACTGCGACTTCTAAAGTTGACAGACTTAAAAAGATATGTGAAAATGCCTATAATTATGAATCTTCATATTGGTCACCTAATCCAGCGTTGGCAGAAGCAGAAATAAAAAAAGCTTTTCCTGTATTTAAGCTATGATATTCAAAGTAATTAAACCGTATTATTTCAAATTTTATTGTTATTTTTTTTTAATTTAGGTTTACTAAGAGAAATGGGCTACGGCCGACAGAGTAGTGAATTGGTAATGAGGGTTTATTTGCTGGTTTGCCACGTATCTAGAAAACATATTAGTGTTTGTTCGTCAGCACGAAAAAAACCGGTATTTTTGGTTTGGTTCGCCAGATCAAAGTTCGCTGAAAAAATATTGACAGTTAATATAAATTTGAGTTACTCGCACATTTAATAATCACTCTTCAATACATTTATATTAATATTTGTCATGTATAACTTTGATCAACATTTACATAATTATTCCGTCTGGACAGCCGCACGAGCAGCCCAGCGTGGGTATGCTTCTACATTAGCTATTAAGACAGCAATTGAGAAAACTGAATTAAGACATTATGCCGAAAACGGTTCATTAGATCGAGAGTCATTTAATATATTTCATAGACGATGTGCGAATGATTTAATTTATCATTTGAGTATAGAAGCTGGAAAAGATGCTACATATGGGCGTGCAGCTAAAATTATATCTATATACCTTAAAACGTCAGTTATCTTAACAAACAAGGCAGGATGTGAAAGGAGTCAGTTTATCCACCCACCGATTGACAGAATACTGTTATGGAATATTGCGAAACACACAAGGAATAGAGAATATCGAAAATTGAATTGGACACAGTTAAGCGAGGCAAGGTATTGGAAGCTGGTAGACGAATTATCCGGCGTATTTGGTAAATTCGATTGGAGTCTTGAAGAGTTTTGGTCTCCCGAACAAGATTGAAAAGCATCAACTCTTGCTCTGCGGGGTCCACTTACCTCGGACAGGCATCACTCGGAGCAGGCCAATGCCGTAGCCCAACCACCGCTTTGTTCGCACGCGAACGAACTCACAAAAACTGTTAAATTGTGATTTTTAACCATCCCTGATTATCAAGCAGTTACAACTTAACAGTACATCCGAACAAGGGTGTAAATGTCAAGGGCACGTTATTTGCGTTCAGTAGAGTTGCGGCCATCAGCCCTTGTGGGTTGTTGGGTGCAGTGTCCAAGCTGTTACTCGCATTTTCAGCATCGGGCGACAAGCAGCGCGGCTCGCAATTTGGGGTTTCAAAAGTCTCAAATTCAGCCACCTGCGACAGTTGGTACGTCTCGAAATTGGGGGTTTTTCAAAAATTGCTCATTTTCAGCTATCTACGACAGTTGAGACGATCTCAGTACAGGTCAGTAAGAATTATTAAAATCAAACACTTTGACAGTATCGCATATGAAAAAAGAAGAATTTAAATTTGAAGCCAAACCAACCAATCCTACTTTGATAAAAATATTCGATGCTATTCTCGCACGGAAATTTGAAGAAGCAGAACATTCCGACCCGGGTTTCGTATTGGATAATTACACTCAAAAGGAAATCCCCCCTGGATACGTAATTATTAAAGTAGATATTATATCTAAAACAAAAGGGATTTTTACAATATTAGCGACTCTCGAAAAAACATCATCCCTGAGAAGCGATTAAATAGAAATTTGAAACTGAATTTAATATAAACAATTTAGCGATGGGAATTCTCCGCAGTAATCAAGAAAGAATTATAAGTGCGTGGCATCTTCAGGCAAACAACACGGACGACCAATATATGAAATTTATTAGCAACTGGATTGCTTTCAATGCTATATGCTACAATCTATTTTCAAGAGATGCAGTCGTGGAACGTGCTGATATTGATAGGTCGAAATCAAAGTTGCCACTTGTCAAAGAGCGATTGATTACAGGTTTTAAATTAGTCGCTGAAAAAGCAGAGATTGAAAATGTAGATGAAAAATGGAATTTAGATATAAATTTTCCTGAGCGATTATTCTTATCTATAAAAAGAAAATATACAGAGGATTTAATCTTTGACGCTTATGCTAAAAACTATAGCAAACAGTTTGAAAATGATAGTGAGTTAAAAGATAAATTTGATGTGTTAAAATCAAGTTTGACAAAAGGAGATAGGCATTATGTAATTAACATGTCAAGATATGGAGAGATGAAAAATAGTACAGTTGACATATTAGCTGCGAGAGGTATTATTATCCTTTGTGAAATTTTTAATCTGAAGACTATAAAAAACGTATTATACCAGATTAGATGTAATATTTTTCACGGTGGTAAGATTCCAGGAGATAGTAAAGATGACAACATTGTTCAAGCTGCTAATCCGGTATTAGACCATATATTGGTAGTGTTGATGGAAACTCGATGGATAAAGTAGATATTACAGCACCGTTCGATTTGGATAATTTTCTTGTAACATAGAAACGTATCAATTGGTGAAGATTGGTAAAATGGAAGTTACGTTGTGGCCGCTCTGCGTAGGTTAGCATCCGGCGACAGGGGAAACGCCCTGTCGCCGGATGCTAACCTACGCCCGCGTGTGTAAATGTCTCCCTCCGGTCGTCATCAACACACGCGGGCGTTGGGCAGTCATTCACATCTACCCTTGCCCTTCGAGTTGTTGTAACCGCAGGTGTTGCAGGAGCATAATCGTTTTTCCATCCTGGACTTCGCCAGTTTTCATCATCGCCAGGGCTTGGCTGAGGGGCAGTTCGAGGATGTCGATGTCTTCTTCGTCGATGCCACCGCCGGTGCTGCGTTCGGTGTCGGCGGTGTATTCGGCGAGGTAGAAGAACAGCTTTTCCGTAACCGAGCCGGGACTCATGTAGGCTTCCATTACCTTTTGTACCGACTGGAGCCGAAAGCCGGTTTCCTCTTCCGTTTCTCGGATAATGGCCGTTTCGGGGTCGTCATTGTCCAGCAGTCCGGCGCAGGCTTCGATGAGCATACCCGATGCCGGTCCGTCGTCACGGTTGCCATTGATGAACGTGGGCAGGCGGAACTGCCGGGTCAGAATTACCGTATCGGTTTGCGGGTTATGCAACAGGATGGTTGCGCCGTTACCCCGGTCGTAGGCTTCGCGCTGTTGGGTGGTCCACTGCCCGTCTTTGCCCCGGTAGTCGAAGGTGTAGCGTTTCAGGACGTACCAATTATCAGACAGGATTTTCTCTTCGGTTATGCGCACCCGTTCGTCAGCCATTTGTTCGTTATTGTTTGATATTGTTTATTTTTGAGCAAAAGAAACGATTCGCCATGAATTTTCAGGTACGTAAGCAGCAGATTCTACGAATACTTATCGAACGTGGGGCCGCCAACATACCGGAATTAGCCGATTTACTCAACACATCGGCCATGACTGTCCGCCGTGACCTGGTGCAGTTGGCCGCGCAGGGACTGCTCTACCGCACACGGGGCGGGGCTATGAAGATTGGCGGAGAAACCGATTTTCGCTTTGCCAACAAAGCCGCCATCAACGCCGACCGGAAAGATTACATTTGCCAGTTGGCCGCGCGGGAGATTCAGGATGGCGACGTCATTTTCATGGACTGCGGCAGTACGGTGTTTCGCCTGTGTCCGTTCATCTGTGGCAAACGCATTACCGTCGTGACCAACTCGCTACCCGTCGTGGCCGAATTGATGAACAGCGACGTAACGCTCAACCTCGTCGGGGGCGAAGTCGATAAAGGCCGACTGGCCATTCACGGGCTGATGGCCGAAGAACATATAGCCCGGTACCGCGCCAACCGGGCGTTCATCGGCGTCGATGGTATCTCGCTGGCAACCGGGCTAAGTGCCAACAGCGAACGCGAAGCCAGCACCGCCCTGGCCATGGCCCGGCAAGCCGACAAAACCTACCTCCTCTGCGACTCCTCGAAATTAGAAATGGGCAAATACCTGTATTTTGCGCCCCTGACCCTGTTCAACGTGCTGATTACGGACAATCACGCCGACCCGGTCCTCATCGAAAAGTATCGGCAGGCGGGGGTTAGTGTCAGGAATTAAGGTATCTTGAACAAAAACAGACGAGACATGAAACGCTTCACCCGAATAACACTGAACCCGGAAATTATGGGCGGCAAGCCCTGCATTCGCGGTATGCGCATCACGGTCGGTACGCTTGTCGGCCTGGTATCAGCAGGTTACACCACCGAGCAGATTTGTCAGACATATCCTTACATCGAATCCGACGACATTAGGGAGGCATTGGCTTTTGTAACACGCGCAGTGTTTCAGCCACGTAATCAAAAACACAATGGAACAACAGGATTTTAGAACACGATACCAGGGGATTTGGAAAACGTTTGCTAAGCAGATTCAGGATTTGAGTCACGAACTGATTGAGGCTGGCGGCTCAACGGACTCATCACCTCACAAACTCCTAAGCGACTTACAATCGGTGACTTACGAGGAGGCTAAATTTCTCTTCGATGAACTACTCAAGAAGGAAAATGAAGAGGATGAACCGGTAGAGAAAAAAACTAATATTGGCTCTATTACCGGACTGTTCTTTGAGATCATTGCGGCTTCCATCGTGAAAGGGTACATGGAGCAACATGTTCCAGGCATATCAATTGAACTCAACAGATGTTCCAACGCGGATATAGGAGCTTCTAACCCTGACATATTTATTCACTATAAAGGGCGGCACATAATCTTCGAGACGAAGGCTTCGCCTAAGAAAAAAGATTTAGAAGGCGTGATTTTTTCGCACCATAAATACAACAGTCGTTCTCAAAATGACACAATGTATTTTCTAATAGGTGGGTATGTAAGTGCCAGAAAAGAACTTCTTCAACAGATGGAGGGCTGGGCATGCTTCACAAATGGTTCTAAAAGAAACAGTGAGTTTGTGAAGACGTTTCGACTTGACCCTCTCCTTAAAGAAGCGGTAACCTTTTTACAATCAGCGTCGTAGTACCCGATGTGGCAAATCTGGATTGATACGGGCGGCACGTTTACCGACGGCATGGCCCTGGACCCGAACGGGCAGCTTCATCGCACTAAAGTACTCAGCAGCAGCACACTGCGCGGGCAACTCATCGACGGAAAACTCGTGGCTCCCTGGCATACGGCGGATATTTTTGCCGGATACCAGCAGCGGATTGTCGATACCGAAACGAACACCGTTGAACTGTTTACCGGCGAGGAAGCCCCGGTACTGGCGGCCCGGCTGCTGACGCAAACGCCGTTGGGTCAGCCGTTTCCCCCGCTGGAAATGCGCTTAGGTACCACCAAAGGCACCAACGCCCTGCTCGAACGCAAAGGCGGGCGCGTAGCCCTGCTCGTGACAGACGGTTTTAAAGACCTGCTTACTATCGGTACGCAGCAACGCCCCAACCTCTTCCAACTGGCCATTCCCCCCGCCGAAACACTCTATGATACCGTCCTCGAAGTAGCCGAACGCATAGCCGCCAACGGCGATGTCCTGACACCAATATCAGATGAAACCATAACGGAGCTTGTTGACAAACTCTGGCAGATTCAGCCCGACGCTGTGGCTATTTCGTTGCTGAACGCCTACCGGAATCCGGCCCACGAATACCAGCTTCGCGACGCCCTGACTGCTGCCGGGTTTCCGCTTATCACCTGCTCTGCCGACGTCTCGACCGCGCCGGGCTATGTCTCGCGTACCCAAACTGCCGTGGTCGATGCGTATCTGACGCCGGTACTACACACGTACCTGAGCAACGTACAGCACCAGTTGGGCAACCAGCCCCTCCGCATTATGACCAGCGCGGGCGGACTGGTACGGGCCGATTTGTTCCGCCCCAAAGACAGCCTGCTCAGCGGCCCGGCGGGTGGCATAATCGGGTCGGCAGCCGTCGATAAAAACGCAGCGTCAACTAAATCTGCGGGAGTTTTGACCCTCGACATGGGTGGTACCAGCACCGACGTGGCCCGCATTACCAACGTACCGGACTACCGCACCCAAACCCGCATCGGCCCGTTCGACCTGCAACTACCGTCACTCGCTATCGAGACCGTAGCGGCCGGGGGCGGGTCGGTTTGCTGGTTCGATACGCTTACGGGCGGGCAGTTACGCGTGGGGCCACAGAGCGCGGGAGCCAGTCCCGGCCCGGCCTGTTACGGAGCCACACCCGCTGGTCAGACGCCCCTGCTCACCATTACCGACGTCAATCTGCTGCTTGGCAAACTGCATCCGCAGCAGTTCGGCATTCCGGTCTTTCCCGACAGAGCCGAAGCCGCCCTGCAACACATTCTTGGCCAGATTACCGCCACCACCGGCACCCGCCCCGACGCCCTGACTATACTGCGTGGCTACGAGCGTATTGCCAACGAAATTATGGCCGGGGCCATCCGCAACATATCCGTCACGCGCGGCTTCGACCCGGCAGACTATGCCCTGCTGGTGTTTGGCGGGGCGGGTGGGTTGCACGGTTGCGCCATTGCGCAGTTGCTGGGTATGGAGCAGATTATCCTGCCCTTCGACGGCGGACTGCTGAGCGCGTTCGGCATGGGACAGGCCCAAATCGAGCGCGTGGCGTCGCGGTCGGTACTGCAACCACTGGCAGACATGGACGCCCTGCTCAATACAGTCGTTACTGAACTGATCGAGGAAGCCACGCGGGAATTGCACCGGGACATTTCGCCGGATACACCCATCGAAACTAAGTCAGCGATTATTTTTCTACGGCTTCAGGGGCAGGAATCGACCATCGGCGTTCCGGCGGGTTCGGACGTAGCGACTTCGTTTCGGGAGGAGTACCAGCATCTGTACGGGCATTATCCCGAAAACCGGTCTGTTGAGGTAGAGCGCATTCGGGTTATCGTAGGCACAGTGGTGCGGGAGTCGCCCGTGAGCGGTTCGCCCGTTAGCCACCATCATGCCGTGGCGGCTTTTCATACGGACCAGTATCCGGTATATGACTGGACGCAGCTTTCTGAAGGCGATACCTTTCGCGGTCCGGCATTGCTGCTCAACACCACGTCGTCGGCGTTCATCGAACCGGGCTGGCGGGTGGTGGTGCAGAACAATCGCGATGTGATAATCGATTATATTGAAGACGTGGAAACGGGCGCGGAAGCAACTCAGAACGAGATCATTCAGCTTGAACTATTCACCCAGCGGTTCCGGGCTATTGCCGAAGAAATGGGCGCACAATTGCAGCGGACGGCCTTTTCGACCAACGTAAAGGAACGGCTCGATTTCTCCTGCGCCCTGCTGGACGCCAACGCCGAACTGGTGGTGAACGCGCCCCACATCCCGGTACATCTGGGCAGTCTGGGCGTGTGTGCGCGGCTGTGTCTGGCCCAACTCCCGCTCAGCCCCGGCGACGTTATCATTACCAACCATCCCAAATTCGGCGGCTCGCACCTGCCCGACGTCACGCTGATGCAGGGCGTTTTTTCGGACCACCAAAACGGCAGACCGCCATCCCTGATTGGTTACGTCATTAACCGGGCGCACCACGCCGAAATTGGCGGCAAAGTGCCGGGCTCCATGCCACCCGACGCCACCTCGCTCGTTGAAGAAGGCGTAGTACTGGAACCGCAGTACCTGGTCAAAGACGGACGTTTCCTGTGGGACGACGACCCCGAAACGGGCCAGTACGGACTAGCGCACCGCTTCACCGACGCCCCCTACCCCACCCGCGCCATAGCCGAAAACCGCGCCGACATCGAAGCCGCCCTGGCCTCGCTCCGAACCGGCGAAACGGCCCTGCAAACCCTCGCCCGGCAGCACGGCACTGACACAGTACGGTATTATATGGCACGACTGAAAACCTCAGCCACGAACGCCATTACAACACTGTTACAGCAAGTTGACGGGCATGAATTTGCCGCCGAAGAATCGCTTGATGACGGGTATTTGATTCGGGTAAAGATGGCCGTAAAAGCAGGGCGTATTTCGTTCAATTTTACGGGGACGTCCGGCGTGCATCCGCACAACCTGAACGCCAACGTATCCATTCTGCACAGTGCCATTCTGTACGTGCTGCGGCTGTGGGTGGCGCAGGATATTCCGCTCAACGAGGGATTGATGGCCCCGGTGGACCTGATTTTACCCAATTCCTCATTCCTGAACCCGGTTTTTCCCGACGATGCCCGCAACTGTCCCGCCGTAGTGGGCGGCAATACCGAAGTGAGTCAGCGGCTGGTCGATACGTTGCTGAAAGCGTTGCAACTGGCCGGGTGCAGTTACGGCTCGATGAACAATTTTCTGTTTGGCGGGGCTAACTTCGGCTACTACGAAACCATTGGCGGGGGTACGGGCGCGACGGTCGGGACTGATGGTCGGTCGGCGGTGCATCAGCATATGACCAATACCAAACTCACCGACCCCGAAGAACTGGAACGACGGTACCCCGTGCGGTTGCGCCGGTTCAGCATCAGGGCGGGGTCCGGGGGTGCGGGCGTCTGGCGCGGGGGCAACGGTATTATCCGCGAAATCGAGTTTCTGGAACCCGTACAGGCCACGCTGCTGAGTCAGCACCGCCATGTTGCACCCTACGGTCTGAACGGCGGCCAACCCGGCGCAGTAGGCCAGCAATTCCTGATTCATAGCGATGGACGCAAAGAGCCGTTGCCGGGCATTTTCACACGCGCCATGCAAGCGGGCGAACGCATCCGCATCGAAACGCCGGGGGGCGGGGGCGTTGGACATTAATCTCGTATGGATTTTCGTGTCGCCTGACATGAATGGATTATAAAATCAATGACGACCACCACCTGGGGTAGTCGGGTATTAGCGGACAGTCGTTCTCTTAGTTTTGAGAGATGTGTTTAAACTCAAATTGAACTGGACTGGTATAGCCGATGCCTGAGTGCTTACGGATCGGATTGTAGTAGTTATCGATATAATTGCCAATCTCAACTCGCGCATCCTCCAGACTCAAAAATACGCCCGATTCCAGCATTTCCGCTTTCAAGCGAGACCAGAATGATTCAGCAATGGCATTGTCGTAGCACTCGCCGGCCCGACTCATACTTTGTAAGTACTTACCAGCCAGTAATTTACGGAACTCTTTGGAAGCATACTGCCGCCCACGGTCTGAATGAAGGATCAGTCCATTGGCGGGTTGCCGCCCTAACAGCGCGCGTCGCAGAGCGGTGATCACCAGTTCATCACGCATATGATCGGCCAAGCACCAGCCTACCACCCGCCGTGACCATAGCGGGGCGGCCCGTGCCGTCCACCCATACGGCCAGATACAGCCACTTGCCGTTCGCCAGGGGAATATATCGGGGCCGCCCGTGCGGTAATGTCAGAGACCCATACCTGGTTGGGGTCTGTGGGGCGGGGCCGATCTAACAACAAGTTCGGTGAATACCCCAGCGTATGACGACTATCAGTCGTCCGGGGTACGAAACTACGCGGCTGGATTGGTCTTAGCTGGTTGTCAGCCAAGACTTTACGGACAAAGTCCCGACTTACATCAATACCCCGGTCTTTCATCTCCCCGACCAGTCGGCGCGTACCATATCGCCGACGATGCAGGCTGAACAAGTCCTTGATCTGCTGGGTATTGCTGGCTTTCTCTCTCCGAGTAGGACGCGGATCGCCACCGCTGATTGAAACCGGTTTGAGCCACTTATAGTAGCCGCTACGGCTCACCTCCAGGGTTTGGCCGGGCCACGGAGGCAGAGTACCTGAACCGGGTAGGTTTGGCTTTGGGTCTGAATGAAGCGATACATGGCCTTTAGGTCGTCTGAGTGAAGATGGCTATGCTTTTTTTCTGTACAACCCAATTCTATGTAGCTGACAATGAGTGCTTTCGGAATAAGCCATCTAACTCCTCTTGAGTTAATTGAAGCGCGTGAAGTTTTCGCTCTACCTGTTTGAGTCTGGTGGCTTTTTGCTTTTCCTGACT
>JACMPG010000154.1 GCA_014377625.1 Spirosoma sp. | reverse complement strand
GCGCATGAGCAGCGTCTCTTCTCTACATAGAGATTCTTCGTTCCTCAGAATGACAAACTCCGACGATAAAAAGAAGAAACCAGAATGACCATTCTTGACGAAATAGTTGCCCAAAAACGACTCGAAGTCGAACAGCGCAAAGCCGAAACACCCACCTCCGTACTGGAGCAGATGCCGGATTTCAAACGGCCCGTACTCTCTGCGCGGGATGCCGTACAGGACTTCAACTCCACGGGTATCATTGCCGAATTTAAACGCAAATCGCCCTCCAAAGGACTCATCAACGGCACCGCTGACGTGGCCGAAACCACGCGTGGCTACGTCCGGGCTGGTGCCGCTGTGCTGAGTGTTCTCACCGACGAGCCTTTTTTTGGCGGAACCCCCGCCGATTTACAGGCCGCCCGCCTGGCCAATCCTGGTACGCCCATTCTGCGGAAAGACTTCGTAATTGACCAGTACCAACTCCTCGAAGCCAAAGCCTGGGGTGCCGATTTGGTGCTGCTGATTGCCGCCTGTCTCTCATCGGAAGAAATAAAGTTGTTGAGCGAACAGGCGCAGGACTTGGGGCTACAGGTACTGCTGGAAGTTCACGACGCCGACGAACTCGACCGTTCGCTGAGTGCCTCCGTCGATTTAGTGGGTGTCAATAACCGCAACCTCCATACCTTCGAGACCCGCATCGAAACCTCGCTGGAACTCGTAGAACGCATTCCTGACTCGTTCGCCAAGATTACCGAGAGCGGCCTGCACGATGCCAAAACGATGCAGACACTGTTTCGGGGTGGGTTTGACGGGTTTCTGATTGGCGAAGCGTTTATGAAAGCACAAGACCCGGCGGCTGCGTTGGCCGCGCTGGTTGCGCATTACAAACAACTGACTACTGTACCCATATAACTTGTCCTGGCCATGAAAATCAAAGTATGCGGTATGCGCGATGCCGATAACCTGCGGAATGTTGCCGCCCTCGGCCCCGATTTTATCGGGTTTATTTTCTACGATCAGTCGCCCCGCTTTGTGGGCAATGTGCTGGACGAAGAAGTAGTAAAGGAACTGCCGCGCTCCATTCAAAAAGTAGGTGTATTTGTCAATGCCAGCCCGGACTACATTCTGCGGATGGTGAAGAAGTACGATTTTCAGTACGTGCAGCTTCACGGTACCGAAACACCCGATTTTTGCCGAAGTCTGCGCAACCGGGGTATCAGTCTGATTAAAGCCTTCCGGGTCGACGGCTCGTTCAACTTCTCGATGCTCAATAACTACAAAGCCCACTGCGATTTTTTTCTGTTCGATGCCAAAGGCGAGCACCCCGGTGGCAATGGCATTTCGTTCGATTGGGGCGTTATGCGGAACTACGACAATGAAAAACCGTTTTTTATCAGTGGCGGCATTGGCCTGTACAACCTCGATCAACTGGATCAGCTAAAAGGGTTGAAGCTATACGGCGTGGATGTAAACAGTCAGGTTGAAACCTCGCCGGGCGTAAAAGACATTGACAAGCTAAGAGAACTAATTACTCGGCTGCGGCCTGTTGAGGAAGAGGAAGAAGTGTAGCGGTCTGCACGTTAAGGTGACTGCGATAACTGCTCATCAAACCAGACGAACTTATGGAAACGACGAAAGAGAAAGAAGTAGCACTGGAACACATTCCAACGATGAAGGAGCGCGTCTCTAACGTCTACAAACCCGAAGACATATCGTAGTTGTGGGTGAACTGGAAGCCTTCGCGCTTAAATCAGATTGGGGTGTTCAAAAAGTTAGCAGGATGAGCCAACTTTTTACAACCCGTCCAATAGCTGATATAACGCGCCCGATAATACCATTTTATGCTCGTGTTAATGCTTTCAGTTAGGGGAGATTAGAATATGCTCCCCTCAAAACGTCCGCCCGAAACATGGGCAAAAATGATGTCTGGATAGCGGCCATTGCTTTATACCTTGATATGGAACTCCACACCACCGATGGCGATTTTGACCATTTATCCCCGCTGGGCCTTCGCTTAGTCAAGCACTAAACATTATGCAAACAATACTCGAACCACAAACTTCTTTTTCGGTGAGCGATGCCGGGTTTTACGGTCGCTTTGGTGGCGCGTTCATCCCCGAAATGCTTTACCCTAATGTCGAAGAACTTCGGCAGAACTACCTCGACATGATTGCTGACCCCGGCTTTCAGGCGGAGTTCTGGCACCTGCTCGAAGACTTCGCCGGGCGGCCAACGCCGTTGTTCCTGGCCAAACGGCTGTCAGCGCAGGTGGGGGCTACGGTGTATCTGAAGCGCGAAGACCTCTGCCATACCGGTGCGCACAAAATCAACAATACCATTGGTCAGATTCTGGTGGCGCAGCGGCTCGGCAAAAAACGCATCGTGGCCGAAACCGGCGCGGGGCAGCATGGCGTGGCCACGGCAACGGTCTGCGCCCTGATGGGCCTGGAGTGCATTGTCTACATGGGTAGCGTCGATATAGAGCGGCAACAGCCCAACGTGGATAGAATGCGGATGCTGGGCGCGGAGGTCCGGCCCGCCACAAGCGGTAGCCAAACGCTCAAAGACGCTACCAACGAAGCCATGCGCCACTGGATTAACAACCCCGTCGATACGCACTACATCATCGGTTCGGTGGTGGGGCCACACCCGTATCCCGACATGGTAGCGCGGTTTCAGTCGGTCATTTCGGAAGAAATCAGAAAGCAGTTGCTGGTGAAAACCGGGCGCGAAAATCCTGACTACGTGGTGGCCTGCGTGGGGGGTGGCAGTAATGCCGCCGGGGCGTTTTACCATTACCTGCACGAGCCGTCGGTGCGCTTAGTGGCCGTGGAAGCCGCTGGTCTGGGTGTAACGTCGGGGCATTCTGCCGCTACCACCGCGCTGGGTAAGCCGGGGGTGCTGCACGGTAGCCGCACGATTCTGATGCAGACCGAAGACGGGCAGGTCACGGAACCCTATTCCATTTCGGCGGGGCTGGATTATCCGGGCATCGGACCGCTGCACGCCCATCTGTTTGAGTCGGGCCGGGGCGATTTCTACGCCATTACGGACGATGACGCCATTGAGGCCGGGTTCAACCTCAGCAAACTCGAAGGCATTATCCCCGCCATTGAAACTGCTCACGCGCTGGCTGCCCTGCCATTGATGAATCTGCAACCCGACGATGTGGTCGTGGTCTGTTTATCGGGCCGGGGTGATAAGGATTTGAGTACGTATTCCAAATACCTCTGATGACTACCGAACTAACCCAAAACCGCATTACCGACCTCTTCGCCCATAAAAGCGAGCGGTTGCTAAATGTATATTTTACGGCGGGTTTCCCCCATCTCGACGATACCGTTACCGTCTTGCGTGGCCTGCAACAGGCAGGCGTTGATCTTGTCGAGATTGGTATGCCCTACTCTGACCCCGTAGCCGATGGCGAAACCATTCAGCAGAGCAACAACCGGGCGTTGGAAAACGGGATGTCGTTGAAAACGCTATTTAATCAGTTGGCCGAATGCCGCAATGAAGGCCGGTCCGGCAATCCGGTTACGGTGCCGATTTTACTGATGGGGTACATCAATCCGGTATTGCAGTTCGGTGTGGAAGCATTCTGTCAGAAATGCCGCGAAGTGGGCGTAGATGGGGTGATTTTGCCCGATTTGCCGCTTGATTTGTTCCTGGCTGAGTATGCTGATACCTTCCGCGAATACGGTATTCTGAACGTAAACCTGATTACGCCCCAAACCACCGAAACCCGCATCCGACACATCGACGCCGAATCGGACGGATTTATTTACATGGTCTCGTCGGCGAGTATCACGGGGGCCACAACCGGCATCAGCGAGTCGATGCGGGCGTATTTCGAGCGGATTAGGGCCATGAACCTACGAAACCCGTGCCTGATTGGCTTTGGCATCAATAACCACGAAACCTTCGACACGGCTTCCGAATACGCCAGTGGTGCCATCGTTGGCAGCGCGTTTATCCGGCATCTGGAGCAAAACGGACCCTCGCCCGAGGGCATCCGTAATTTCGTAAAAACAGTACGCGCCTGAAACAGGCAAAACAGCAACGGCACGAATGCCATTACGGTACGTAATGGCATTCGTGTTTCCAGCCATACCTTTGCGGTAATGAACAGAGAACTCAATTTCGATAAAGCGGCAGACGGGCTGCTGCCGGTGGTAGTGCAGGACAACGAGACCAATAAAGTCCTGATGCTGGGCTACATGAATCGCGAGGCCTACGATAAAACCATTCGCGAAAACATCGTTACGTTCTATAGCCGCAGCAAACAGCGGCTCTGGACTAAGGGCGAAACCTCTAATAACTTCCTGCACGTCCGCGAACTATGCGTTGACTGCGACGGCGATACGTTGCTCATTAAAGCCGCGCCTGCCGGGCCGGTCTGCCATACCGGTGCCGATACCTGTTTTGAGGAGGTAAACACCGGACGCGGGTCGTTTCTGAATTACCTGCAACGCATCATTCACGAGCGAAAAACGAACCCGACTGATGCGTCGTACACGGCGAGTCTGTTTAAAAAAGGCGTGAACAAGATTGCGCAGAAGGTGGGCGAGGAAGCCGTTGAACTCGTCATCGAAGCTAAAGACAACAACGACGACCTGTTCCGGGGTGAAGCCGCCGATCTACTGTTCCACTTTCTGGTCCTGCTCGAACAGAAAAACATCGATTTAGACGACATCATTGCCGTGTTGCAGGAACGCCACCAGAAACAATAGTTTCACTGGCGGGTTTGTCATTCCGAGGAACGAGGAATCTCGATGTAGTTAGGCATCTACTCTACATTGAGATTCCTCGTTCCTCGGAATGACAAAAATTTAAACCTTGAACTTCTAAAAATCATGGGTCTCATCATTCGCATTCTGATTAGTGCTGTCGCGGTGTACGTTGCGACTTATTTCATTCCCGGCGTTTCTGTGTCGGGTGGACCGCTCACCTACATCATCGTGGCGGTGGTATTGGGTTTGCTGAACGCCTTTATCAAGCCGATTCTAACGATATTGACTATCCCGATTACCGTTATTACCCTGGGCCTGTTTTTGCTGGTCATCAACGTCCTGATGGTCTATCTGGCGGCTTATCTGGTTAGTGGCTTTGCGGTATCGGGCTTTATTGCCGCGTTGCTGTTCAGTATCGTCGTCTCCATCGTAACCGCGCTCATCGACGCCATTGTGTAAGGCAAAATTGTCTTTTTGTATCCCGTTCGTTCTTATTCAGATACGAACGGGATTTTACTTTTTATGGCTCATGGTTTTTGTGTAGGTTTCATGCCTGATTCCTTAACCAACCATGCTTACTCCCAATACACACTACGACGTTATCATTGTTGGTGCGGGCTATGCCGGACTGACTGCCGCCCATGAACTTATCAAAGCCAGTAAGAACGTCCTGATCCTCGAAGCCCGCGACCGTATTGGCGGGCGGGTTCATACGCAGCGGTTTGACGACGGTACGTATGTAGATTTGGGTGGTGCGTGGGTTGGTCCGTCGCAGGACCGGCTGTACGCGCTGGCCCGCGAGTTTGGTGTTGAGACGTTCAAAACATACAACACGGGTAAGAGTACCCAATATTTCCGGGGGAAGGTGAAACGGTATAACGGCCTGATTCCGCCCCTACCATTGTTTTCGCTGCTGAGCCTCGACATGGCCATTAAGCGCATCGACAAGATGGCCAAAACTGTGAACCTCGCCGACCCCGCCAAAACGCCCGATGCCCAACGACTCGATACGATGACGCTGGCCGACTGGATGCAGCAACAGATGAGTTACGATACCGCCCGCGACTTTTTTAAGATTGCCGCCGGAGCCATCTGGGCCGCCGACCCCACCGAGTTGTCGATGCTGCACGCCATGTTCTACATCAAATCGGGGCGGGATTTCAATACGCTGATGAACGTGAAAAACGGGGCGCAGGAAGAACGCTTCGTGGGTGGGGCGCAAACCAGTGCCGACCGCATGGCCGCCCTGTTCATGGACCGTATCGTGCTGAATGCGCCCGTCCGGGCCATCAGCCAAACCGAAGGGCACGTCAGTGTTACAACCGATGCATATACCTATACTGCCGACCGCGTTGTGGTGGCCATTCCGCCCCCGTTGCAGGCCGATATCCGGTTTGAACCCGCCATGCCCCCCGACCGTCAGCAGATTATGCAGCAGATGGCGATGGGTGCGGTCTGGAAATGTTACGCCATCTACGACCGCCCGTTCTGGCGCGACCAAAATCTGAACGGCCTGGCCGCTACGCCCGACGGTCACGTCACCGTAACGTTCGATAACTCGCCGAAAGATGGAAGCCGGGGTATTTTAATGGGATTTGTGCTGGGGGATAAAGCACGGGAGTTTTCGGCGCTTACCGAAGAGCAGCGGCAGGCATCGGCGATGCAGTCGTTCAGTACGTTTTTCGGTACCCAGGCCGCCCAACCGCTGCGGTATCTCGATCATTCGTATCTGAACGAAGACTGGAGTAAGGGGTGCTATGCTGCTGTACCGCAACCCGGATTCTGGACTAGCGTGGGCCATGCCATTCGTCAGCCCGTGGGCCGCATTCACTGGGCTGGTACCGAAACATCTGATGTGTGGAATGGCTATATCGACGGGGCTGTGCGTTCCGGTGAACGGGTTGCGCAGGAGATTCTGGCGGTGCTGTAATACCCGGGGCGGATTAACCGCCAAACAACGACAACTGCCCACCAGCTTTATTTCCTGCCTCGTTCAAACTCGACAGGGATACGCCCAGCAATCGAATACCGAGCGAAGCGGGCATGATGCCGTGCAGCAACTCGCCGATAACCTGAGCCAGCAGCACGCGGGAATCGACCGTAACGGGCAGTGTGCGGCTGCGGGTGATTTGCCGGAAATCAGCGAATTTGACTTTCAGCGTTACGGTGCGGCCCCTGATCTGCTTGCTGAGGCAGTACTCCCATACGTCATCAATAAGAGGTTGTAGTTCGGCCAGCAGATCGTCGTACGCGGATAGGTCATGTTCGAAGGTGCTTTCCGAGCCGACGGATTTACGAATGCGGTCGGGGTTGACGGGGCGGTTGTCAATGCCTCGCGCAATGTGGTAGTAGTGTTGTCCAACTTTGCCGAAGTGTCGCTGTAAAAACGCGGCTGACTGCTGCCGTAGATCAAGACCTGTTACAATGCCGAGTTCATTCATTTTCTGCGCCGTTACGCGTCCTACACCGTGAAACTGCCCTACCAGCAGCGTCTCCACAAAACGCGGCCCGGCCGCCGGTTTAATCACAAACAAGCCATCGGGTTTGCGGTAGTCGGACGCCAGTTTCGCCAGGAATTTGTTGTACGATACGCCCGCCGATGCGGTGAGTCCGGTAGCTTCCTGAATATCAGTTTTGATACGCCGGGCTACCTCGGTGGCCGATGCCATACCGTTCAGATGGTCAGTCACGTCGAGATAAGCTTCGTCCAGCGAGAGCGGTTCAATCAGGGGAGTATACCGGGCAAATACCGCCCGGATTTCTGTGGAAACATCTTTGTAAACGTCGAACCGGGGCTTGACGAAAATCAGATCCGGACATTTACGAATCGCCGTGACCGAGGCCATAGCTGACCGGACGCCAAATTGCCGCGCTTCATAACTCGCAGCCGCCACCACGCCCCGCGCCCGTGACCCACCCACAGCCACGGGTTTTTCGCGCAAATCAGGATTATCACGCTGCTCAACCGACGCATAAAACGCGTCCATATCAACGTGAACAATCCGGCGAATAACTGGCTGGTCGGGCAAAGCGGGCATTACGCAAATTTACGCACGACAGGCTACTTCACCTCTACCCGTACTCCAGCCGAATGCGCCGAAAACTCCGGCGCGTAGAAGCACTGCACCGTGGCCACGCCCGCCGAGAAATCGCCGGTTTGGGCCACGCGCAACTCGTACTCGAACACGTGCGTACCAACGGGCAGGTAGTTCATGAAAAAGTCGGTGCTGGCATCGCGCGGGGATTCGTAGTAGCCCAGGCCGTTCTGGTATTTGTAGCCCGACAAAGCCGCTACCGGCTCGAAACCCGATGCGCGGCTGTCTTTCAGATGCACGTATTCCATCAGCCGGTCGGTTTTGAGAATCAGGCGCACCTTAATCAAATCGCCGGGTTTCAACGACGTTTTTTCGGTTACGGGCGTAATGACCGGACCGCCGGGCGAGTCGCGCTGGACATAGAGCGTTTTTTGAACGGACAGGCCCGCACTGCCGGGCATTACCTTGTCCAGCGGCTCGAAATGCTGCCAGTACAGTGCACCCCAGGCCGGGCCGGTGGCTTTTTTAATGATGGTGATATTGCCCATATCCGGCTTAATTTCGGAAGCTGCGTAGGTCACCTTCTCGTAACCCGTAATGGCATCGGCCTTCGTAACGCGGCTTTCGATGGGCTGACCGCCCAGACTCACCTGCGTGTTTACCCCCGTGCCGAGCCAGTCGCTGCCCCGCAGTAATAGGGCGTACACGGCTTCGGTGGTGGCTTTGGTCGATGACCAGGACTGCGTTTGTTTTTGCCGAATCAGCCAGCGTTTCATCTCGTCAACCTCTGCCGCAACCGGGTTTATTTCGCCGAAGGCTTCAATCAGATAGGCCTGTGTTTCGATGGGGGCCTGATACCACTGCAATCCACTCACGTTGTCGGGCCAGTACAGCCCCAACTCCTCAGACTTTCTCGACCGTTCGCGCAGGGAATTCATGATGCCGTTGGCGGTTTTGATATCACCAAAGCGGTTCAGAGCCATGGCCGAGAGGGCCTGCCCCTGCAAACTTTGGCTCGTCCAGTCGGCCACAACCTGCGCTTTCAGGTACGTTAGCACGGCTTTGTCGACGGGTTTGTCCATGTAAAAGCTGCGAGCGTAGAGGTACTGCGTGGCCGAAAAATACCAGGGGCCAGTGAGTTTACCTTTCTTCCCGGCATCGACTTTTTTCCGTTCCTCAATCCGGCGTTTCATTTCGGCATCCACGTACCGAATGGCGTTGGCCTGCATATCCGTGATTTGGGGCCGCAAATCGTCCGGAAATTTTACACCGATTTTAGTCAGATGGCCGAAGCCACTCAGGATGTGCAGGGTCATGGACAAATCCGGGTCCATACCGCCAAACCACCGGAACCCACCGTCCGAAGTCTGTAACTGCTCCAGTTTGGCAAACGCCCGTCGCTGTTCGTTTTCCATCCGATTGGCGTCCAGAAGCTGGCCTAATTTGGCCTGTCGCTCCGTTTCGGAGCGGGCGTTGACCAGCCAGGGTGAGTTTTCGAGGGCAACGGCTTTCAGTTCTTCGTTCGTCTCTAACGGCGACTTTGGTGGATTTTTCTGCCACTCGTCAATCACCTGCCGGAACGCCGGTTTGCTGTTGACAATATGAGCCGCCAGGCTGTTGGCGTACATGCGGCTGAACAACTGCTCGGCGCATTCATAGCGGTATTCCATCAGGTACGGTAACGATTGGAGCGCGTACCAACTGGGGTTGCTCGTTACCTCTACCGTCAGGCGTTCGTGCTGCGCGGGCAGTTTAGGGTTCAGGCTAACGAGTTCGTTGAGTTTGAATGTTTTGGTTTCCGGGCCGTTTACCCAAAATGGTTTCGTGTCCGTCACCAGCATCCGGTTGGGCAGAATAGGTACGGTAAACTCTTCGCCATCGGTAAAGCTGCCCGCCTGCGCCGTAAACCGGCAGGTTACGGCATCGAGTCCCGACGGAATCACGAGCGTCCAGCCCACGGCCTGCCCTTGTCCGGCGGCTACCGTTGCCGTTGTTTGCAAACTGGACTTTACGATAGACTGGCTGACCGGCTGCCCGGTGAGGGCGTTCAACAGCGTTAGGGTTGCCGTTACGTCCAGTGGTTTCTCGCTCAGGTTATTGACGCGGGCCTGAATGCGGATGGTGTCACCTTCGCGGAGGAAGCGAGGGGCATTGGCCGTTATCATCAGTTCTTTCTGTGTGATAATCTCGCGTTCCAGCGTGCCGGTTTTCAGGTCTTTCGTATGCGCAAAGGCCAGTAGCCGCCAGCGGGTCAGGGCTTCCGGCATCGTAAATTTCAGCACGACCCGGCCCTGTTCATCGGTTTTGAGTTGGGGCAGGAAGAACGCCGTTTCGTTGAAATTTCGGCGTGGGTTCACGGGCGGAGCATCGGCAGGTTTGGGTTCAGCAGGTTTAGAGGCTATACCGGCGCGAGGGGCAGCTTCTTCAGGAGCTTCCTCATCCGCTTTTGCCTGCATAGGAGCCGCCATTTTTGCCATGCTCAGGTTTGGCTCGAAGTTCGAACCTGCCCCGCGACTAAGCATCTCTCTCCCGAAAATTCGCGACCTCCGATCACCATATCCTGCCAGTAACTGGTCATACTTCCGGGCCGGAACAGCCAGCTCGGGTCGGAAGCGATAGAACAGAGCCTGACTTGCCTGCACATCGAAACAGCCAGAACGCCAGCCGTAGAAAACGGTCGAGTAGGGGCTGTAAAATGACGTAGGCCAGTCGAACGGTACGAACGTATCCAGCGATGCATCGTAAAGCGTAGCGACCAATTCGGCGGGTGTTTTATCAAGCCCTTTTACCCGTAGCGTCCATTCTTCACGCTCGCCGGGCTTGAGTTTATTCCGAAACGTTTCGGTTTCGATGGTGAGTTGCTTGTTCGTGAACGGCACCGTAATGGTCTGCTCTTTCTGGTATAGTCGCTCGTTTTGCACCATCAGAAAATGCACGGCAAAACCACCCCGCTGCTTTTCGGTCACGGGCAGGGTTACGCGCCGGGGCTTTCCATCGGTTTTCAGCCACTCCTGCCGCACCACTTTTCGGTTTTCTTCAACCGTCATCAATACCCAGCCGGGCTGGCTATTACCCACCCAGAAAACGGCTTCCCCGCCGGGTTCGGCATTCGCTTTGCGGACCTGTACCCAGTTGTCGGGGCGGGCCGATGCGGTGGGTTGGTTGTCGTTGACGGCGGCAAAAAACGCCCGTTCGGTACTGGTTTCGCTGGCAGGGTCGGTAATGGTGAACTCGGCCACGTACTCGCCGGGCGTGAATTTGCTCAGGTTTAGCTTAATCAGCGAATCGGCGGGCGAGGTGATGGTTTGCTGCTGTACGAGTTCGCCTTTGGGCCAGGTGCGCGGGTCGTTTTCGCTGGCATACACATCGTTCGGAAACAGCTTTTCAAACTCGGCGCGGGTCAAAAGCTGCCGGTCAGGCCGCGTCCACAGGCGTTCGCGCAGGGGGCGGGCAGGCGGCTGAAGCCGGTAAATTTTCAACTGCCCTTTGGCCGTTGCTTTCTCGCCCGATTGATTCGTAATGTTCACCGGGAACGTAGCCGGACCATTAATTTCTACCTGGGGCGGAATACCCAGACTGATTTGCAGGGCCGAGTACCCGATGCTGAGTGTTTGCGTGGCCGAACGGGTTTCGCCCGCGCGGTCGGTTACGTCGATGGTCAGTTCGAAATTGAAAATGGGGTTTGTTCCGCGGGCTTTCGTCAGGTCGGGTGTGGCCGCAAAGGTTACGCTGATGTTGCCTTGTGCATCAGTTTGGGCCGTACCGTTGGTAATTTCGGTCTCCTCCGAACCGCGCGAAGGTTGGCTACCCCGGTAGCTGTCGTACCCGTACCACCAATACCAGCGGGGCCGGAATTTGCGCACAACGCGGTAACGTACCTCGGCCCCGTCCACAACCGCCCCAGAAAATGTTTTGGCCGTTGCCGATACCGTCACGCTGTCGCCCAGCGTAAACGACTGCTTTATGGGCTGCGTCTTCACCTCGAATGTGGGGCGTTTGTACTCCTCTACCCGGATGCCCGTGCCGCCGTAGGGCGTTTGCAGGGTCATCTGGCCGGTAAGCCGTCCAACCGGAGCCGTAAAGGTGGCGGCAAACGTGCCGAACTCGTTGGTTTTCAGTGTTTGTTTCGCAATACGTTCGCCATTTTGGTCCAGTAGTTCAATAAGGACGTCCTGATTGGCTACTACCGAAAACGCATTGGTTTTTCCGGTATAAATCAATCCTTTCACATATATCAACTGGCCGGGCCGGTAGATGGCCCGGTCGGTGAAGAGATTGGAGCGGGTCTGGATTTGTTCCTGATAATCGGTATTGCCGTGACGATAATTGTACTGCCGGTCAGAAAGAAGCGTATCGGCTCCCAACGTAATCAGGTACTGAAAATTCGTCTGCTCAGGAAACTCAAATGTCGGAATCTTAACCCATCCGTTCGCGTCGGTTTTATAGATCTTTTTAGTCAGAAGAGGCTCGGCGGAGTTGACACCGACTACCGTAACCGTTGCGTTTTTGACGGGTTCGCCCGTGAGCCGGTTGGTAACCAGCACAGTCTGAATCTGGTTACTCTGGTCAGCAGTCAGCAGATAGCTTAACTCCGAAACGGTAAAGTTGGCGAACTGAACCGTCTCCGTTTTGGCCAGAAATTTCTCGTCAGCCGTAGCCAGTAACAGGTAATGACCGATGGCTACGGCTGCTATCGGCACTTCGACGGTGTGTTGGTTTAAATCGCCATCGTTGGGTAGTGAAACTGTTTTTTCAATTACAACCGGGCGTTTCAGCCAGTTGCCATATTGTTTCTTCCGCTGCTCATCGTCCCCATATCCCGCCTGCAACGTCTGTTTCTCCGCTGCCGACAAGTTGATAATCCGGTACGTTATCCGGCTGACGTTCTGGTAACTGACCAGTATCCGAAACGCCTGTTTGGGCGCGTTTACGTCCTCAACCTGAACGGTGAGCGTGGGGCGCAGCAAGCGGTCGAGCAATTGAGCAGCCTGTTTGCCGGCCAAAGTTGTTGGAAAGCGTTTGGCCAGATCCCGGCAGATGTCGGCGGCCTGTTTGCGGTGCCAACGGGCGGGGTCAGGTTTGGGGTTCAGGTCGTCGCCCTCGTCCAGCGGGCGGGCATTGGCACCAGTATTGGCCAGAAACTGCGCCAGCTGAAACCCGTAAACCGCTTCGACGGGGCTATTTTTGTACCGCGTAATCTGGCTTTCGAGCGTTTTGCGATACAACGAATCCCGATTGGGCAAAATGCTGGTCCGGTGGGCAAACTCCAGCCGTAGTACGTCGGCATCGGCCAGCGCGTCGAGGGTCTTGTCAGTCAGGTGAAATGTTAATAGTTGTTGATACAGCCGCAGGGCCTGGTACTGTCCCGATAGTGAATCGGGGCTTTGGATAGTGAATTTGGTAAACGGCTCCGGCGCGGCTAAGTAAGCATCCTGGTTTTGCTCGAATCGGAAAACAGGCTTGAGCAGATCGGGCTCTGTATTCTGGAAGAACGTAATGGCCCGGTGCGCCAGCAAATCGTAAAGTGTGGGGCGTAGCAGCCGCGCATCCGGGTCACCTTTATCCAAAAGCGCATTGTAGGCCGCAATGGGCGTTTTCTGCAATAGATTTTTATCCTGAACCGAAGCGAGGTACAACTGCGTAATGGCATTGACAAGATGACGCGCATCCCATGTCGTAAAATCGGTGGAAGAATCATTTGGCGTAGTAGCCGGGTTTGTATCCGGTTTCGCCATCGTTTTACCCATCGTGGCCCGACCCATCGTGGCCCGATCATAAAACTTGTACCGGTTTTGCTGAAAATACTGCCAATAGACATCCGCCAGCACCGACTGCAACACTGATTTGGCTGGTTCGGGCGTATCGGCTACGTCGGCGCGTAATGAACGGACCAGTTCTTTATACGCATCCTCATCCGCATAGCTCCGAAAAATCATCCGCGACATAGCGGCTTTGGCTACCTGCGGATAGTTCTGCTGCGCTTTGGCTTCGGTATAAATCCGGTTGGCAATTTCCAGTGCGGACTTGGGAAGTCCTCTGGCGGCCAGCGAATCGGCACGTTTCCAGTCGCGGGCGTAGTCAGGCATGGATTTGTTTTGGGCCGAAGCGGCCAGCAGGGTAGTCAGGCCGAAAAGAAAAGTCAGCAGATAGTGCATAGATCGATAGTAAGCAGGCGATACGTACCGGATGATGCCGACACGCTGATTTTTCCACATTAGCTATGACTATGACCCGATTTCGGGGGGAAGGGTTTAGCGCAGCTGAATTCATTGGGTAACTTTTGGATTCATCCGATGAATTCAGCTGAGAAGAATTCCTGCCCTATTGCTTCAGCAGAAACGCCGTTAAATCGGCCAGTTGTTGCTTGTTCAGACCCATAGCATCGGCGGTAGGCATCAGGCTGGTTTTGTATTGCCGGCGCGATGCTACCTGATCGGTTGGGATCGTGTGCTGCTGACCCGTCGCGCCCTTTACCACCACCGACTGCCCGCCGTCGCTGACCAGAAAGCCGTAGAACGTCTGGCCTTTTTTTGTTGTGATAAGCCAGGGTTCGTAGCCAAAGACAATACCTGCGCTGGGGTTGATAATGGCGTCCAAGAGGGCGTCTTTGTCGAGTTTCTGATGAATCTGCGTTAGTTCGGGACCGATGTCGTTACCAAGTTTTCCATACCGGTGGCAGGTAGCGCAGTTGGCACTGAACACCTTTAAACCCGCGCTCTGATTACCCGTTAGCACTTTAATAGCTTCATTGTCAGATTTTTGTGAGACATTAGTCTTCGTACTGGCAACCATAGTCGGCTTACTTTCCAATTGAGTTGATTGGTCAGTTTGGTGATCAGATTTTGCCGCAAAATATTCTTTCGCCATCGTCCGAACGCTCTGGTCAGGATTTTTCAGGATTGTTGGTCCCACCGTTCGCAGCAGGTCGTCAGACAGTTTTTTCTCGGCGGCCAGGCCCACCAGTAGTTGGCCACCTTCCGGGGTTCGGGCCATCTCCAATGCTACCTTTCGCTTTTCGGTGTCGCTCTTGTATTTGTCGAGCAGTACCTGTCGTTTACCCAGCATCTTCTGCTCGGCAGTCGAGATTTTCTGGGGCATCAACTCATCCCAATTGGCCAGTTTGGCCCAGTCGTTGCCGCGCCGGAAGTTGGTCCAGTACTGCGCCTGTGCCGCTACGTCTTTGTTCGCCGATTTGGTCAGGTCAATCATTACCCGCACCGCCGACGTGTCGTTGATGAAGCCCAGCGTAGTAATGGCCTGTTTGCGGGCATCGGCAGAGAGCGTGGGTGCGTCGGCGCGTTTGGCCAGCATCGGTACGGCAGCGGTGGGGTGGAGTTCCCAGACGAGGTTGGCCGTGCGGTAGTCCCAGTCGGTGGGATTTTCGGGTAGGGTAGGGCGCAGGTCAGCGAAAACGTAGTCCTGTTTGCCATCGGCGGCAACTCCCAGCGCGTTGAGGTAATAGCGGTCCTGCCCGTCGTATCCCTTCACCAGATTCTGGATAATGTAGCGGCAGTCCTGGTACGGCATATCGCGCACGGCCACCGCCACCTCCCGCCGAACAGCCGCGTTCGGGTCTAGCGACAGATTACCCAGCAACGGCAGCAACGCCCGCTCCGACGCCGTCAGGGCCGGACTGGCTTTCGAGTTTTCGGGCGTGATACTGCGCAGGGCACGTAAAGCCGCCATACGCACGGGGGCATCAATGGCTTTCAGTAGTCGCTCTACCTCAAACTGGCCTTCGGGGCCGAGGTGAACCATCAGGAAAATGGCCCGCGCCCGGTGGTACGGATTTGTGGACGACAGCAGTTCCATAACGGGTTCCAGCACCTTCTCGCCCTGTGCTTTGAGAGCTGTAAAGCCGGCCATCCTAACATTGATGGCCGGGCTGAGCAGCGCATCAATTTGTCCTTTCGTGTTGCTGAGGTCAATTTTTGGGGCGCGGAGGTTCTTACCCCGGGGCGTAATTCGATAGATGCGTCCGTAGCCTTTATGGTCGTCCATCTGATGCCCACCCACCACAGGATCGTACCAGTCAGCAATATAAACGGCCCCATCGGTACCTACTGCTACGTCGCTGGGGCGAAACCACTTGCGGGTGTCGGTGGTCTTATCGTTCCATTTATAGTTCTCGTCCACGTCGGGAAACGAGCTGACAAAGTTGGTCCGAGGCATCCGATAACCCGCGCCCATCGGTTCGGGCTTGTAGCTGAAAATGACGTTACGGCCAGCTTCGGCACTCAGGAGCATGCCCCGGTAATTCAGGCCCAGCGCGTCGCCTTCATAGACCACCACACCCGTTGGCGAACCCGCACCGGTCATGTCGCCCACGGGCAATACGCCGGGGTCTTCCTGATGCCAGTGCGCAGTTTGAATGCTCTGGCCTGGTCGCTGATCGCCCTGCCAGTATCGGGTACCGTCGGCACTGAAATAGCCTGCGTTACTACCCTCCATGAGCCAGCCTGTGCGGCAGGCCACCACCTGATCGTCGTTGTCGTTCTGCCAAAGATTACCGTACGAGTCAACCGCCGTTTCATAGTTATTTCGAAAATTATGACCCATTACCTTCAAACCCGTTCCGTCGGGGTTGATGCGCAGGGCCAGGCCGCCCGTCCAGACGCGCCCATCGTCGCTAACCTGGTTGCCGTGGTTAACGGTGTTGTAGGGCGTACCCCCCACATACAGACTACCTGACCGGAGGGTCCAGCCCGCTTTATCGGTCACGACGTGCGGCCCGGCGTTTCCGGTGTTGAAATAATATTTGCCATCCGGCCCGGTTACCAGCGAATGCAGGGCGTGGTCATGATCCAGGCCGCCAAAGCCCGTCAGCAGAATCTCTTTACGGTCGGGCCGGTCATCGCCATTTTCGTCAGTATAAACAATCAGGTTTGGCGAGCAGGACACAATGATTTTATTGCCCACAACCGCAATACCGAGGGGCGAAACGATGTCGGGGTCCTGCACGAATACCTTGCTGTTATCCGCTTTTCCGTCGCCGTTGGTATCCTGCAAAATCATAATCCGTTCGCCATCGGGGTGGTCGAGTCGCTCGTCCGGTTTGTTGTTGAATTTGCGGTAGTTTACGGCTTCGGTAATCCAGACCCGGCCCCGCGCGTCGATGTCCATATTGGTCGGATTATAGAACATGGGGGCTTCGGCCCAGAGCGTGGCTTCGAGGTCGTCGGGCAGGTATAGCCGCGTCGAATCGTTACGAGCAGAGCCACTGTAGGAGTGTTGTATAGTGGCGGGCGCAGTTGTTGGTGGGATGATGGACGGGGCCACGAGCAGCAGCCCGGCGGTCAGCGCCAGCGGTAGCAGGGTAGAGTAGAGGGTAATTTGTTTCATAGTTAGTTTGGGGAAGTGGGTTGTATTGCATCGGCGCACCGATCCAGCCTACTGAAATATCCCTCGAACGGTTTTATTGTTAGCAATATAACTCGGTAGCACTTCCTGGCCGGGTGGCACGGCCCCTTCTATTTGCAGCCAGCCTTTGTAGTCAATGTCGTTCAGAGCCAGGTGTACTTTGTTGAGGTCAACCTGCCCCTGCCCGAGCAGGTGTCCGTTTTCCTTGATATGAACTTCGCAGATCCGGTCTTTGCCCAGGTCGCGTATCTCCCGAAAAATATCGTAGCCCCGTACCGTCGAGTTGCAGACATCGTAATAGACTTTCACCGCCGATGAACCAACGGCGTCGATGATGGCCACGTGTTCGGGAGCGGATAGCCACGACTCGATGCCCAGCACGACGCCCGCCCTCTCGGCTTTTGGTGCGATGACCTTTAGCTTATCAATAACCGCCTGTTGCCCGGCTTTATCATTGCGCAGGTCATTTTCGCTGAAAAAAGCCAGCAGCACGTTTTTTACGCCCAATGCCTGTGCCACGTCGATACTGTCAGCAACCCATTTGTCGGTACGCGGGTCGGATTTATACGGTATCCCGTTGAGAAGCCCAATGGCCAGCCCGCTGAAGCCGACCCCCGCTTTTCGGGCCGCGTCGATGTAGGTCTGCTGTGTGGCCGGATTGCGCAGATGTTCATGATCGGCAGCTGTGTTCAGGCTGACCTGTACGCCATCGAGACTAATCTGTTTAGCCACCGCAAAGGCGTCGATACTACCCGCTGGACCAATAGACCAATCGCAGGCACCGATGCGGTAACGGGGAATAATGAGCCGCTGCCGGGCCAGCATCGGGAGCGATACCGCCGATAGTCCGGCTCCAACTGTATAGCGTAATAAGTCACGACGGTTCATATTGGGATACGGTTTGGTGTTGGACTAAGAAACGGTTCATATCGGCTGGGCTACTCAAAATCTGGTTATCTTTACCATAAACATCATCAAAGACCATGAGCATCACATTTTTCGATCCTGTATCCGACGTACCAACTGCCGACCCGGCAGCGGCAGGGTTGGTGTACGAAGAAATTGATGGCGTTCCGTATTACTACCGGGACCATCAGGCGGCTCTGGCCAATCATAAAACACACGAAGAAGTTATGGGAGCCAGTGCATTGCAGTCAGCAGTTGTTTCATTGCTTGTCCATATTCTTTACAAATATCTGCCGTTCGATGACTACCTGATTGCTACCAACGAACCGGGTTTGCATCTGGCACCGGGCAGCAACCTCGCCAACGACATTGCCGTGTTCGATCAGGCCAGTTTACCCGTACCGCTGGACGACAAATACTTTTCGGTCCCGCCCCGCATCGTCATCGAAATTGACGTAAAAATCGACCTGCCCGCCAACGTCAGCGAAACGGAGTACGTCTATGACAAGACCCAGAAGATGCTCGATTTCGGCGTTGCCAAAGTCATCTGGATTCTAACCAAAACCCGCCGAACGCTCATCGCCGAACCCAACCAACGCTGGTTTTTAACTGATTGGGACGATTTGATTGAAATTCTCCCCGGCTGTAATTTTGAGTTGAATCCATTGCTACGCTCGAAGGGAGTGATCTTGTGATGGACACTCCCGCATCAGAACCCAGCCCGGCGCGGAGTAATGCTGATCCAAGTGAATAACGGATAATCCAGTCAAGGCCGATAACTGCCGCGCCAGCGTCGACTTACCTGAGTCGGGACTTCTGAAAATAGCCACTCGCTGCATGAATGGAGAGTTTTATCCGTTGAGATGTGCCAGTCTGTTGCGGTACATAGCTTGGTTGACGAGGGTAATCCACATCAAGAACAGAGCAAACGTTATTTTCTGGATAACTGGCAGATAGTTAATGTATTGGAGCGAATAGTATACGTAATTATTGGCACCGACGAGGAGTATACAGAGCAGGCCGAAAGCTGCTAAGTAGAATAGACGATTGCGGTACAAACCCACGAACGTGGCCAGTAACGAAACCACCCCCAAACCGCCTGCTACGTTCATCACGACATCATGGTAAGTCGTTCCGATAAATAGGATAACGCCCATCGACAGCGTGCCGGTCCATTGGCTCAGTCGAATGAAGCGAGAGTTTTGTCCATATAGATAGGGTAATAGCCACCAGAAAAAGGCCAGACTTCCGCACAGTACCAGCATGGCGGCCAGCGCAATGGGGCGAGCCGGGTTAATGACTCCATTTTTGCCTACATCGCCCAGCAGGTCGCACCAATAATTATGTTGCCAACTGAAGCCGACAGCCGTTCGGTTGGCGTTCGAGCCACCAGGGTACTGACAGGCGGCCAGTACATAGAGTACCACAAAAAGGCAGATACCCAGTGTGGGAGTCAGTGTCCACAAGCGTTTGGGTTGTCTATCTTTTTGTGAACTCATGGTCAGAATTTTTACACAGCCGGACTCGGAGGTACAGCTTTACGTTATACCAGCTTCCGGTACTTGATGCGCGTGGGTGTGGCGTCGGTGCCGAGCCGTTTGCGCCGGTTTTCTTCATAATCTGAGAAGTTGCCCTCGAACCAATAGACCTGCGAATCACCCTCGAAAGCCAGGATGTGCGTGGCGATGCGATCCAGAAACCAGCGGTCGTGGCTGATGACTACGGCGCAGCCTGCAAAGTTCTCCAGGCCCTCTTCCAAAGCCCGAAGCGTATTGATGTCGAGGTCGTTGGTTGGTTCGTCCAGCAGCAGCAGGTTCGCGCCCTCTTTGAGCGTCATGGCCAGATGCACCCTGTTGCGCTCTCCGCCCGAGAGCGTCCCTACTTTCTTTTCCTGATCGCCCCCGGCAAAGTTGAACCGGCTTACGTAGGCGCGGGCGTTGCTTTGCTTGCCGCCCAGCATGATCCAGTCGTTGCCGCCCGCAATGGTTTCGTACACGGTTTTGTTGGGGTCCAGTCCGTCGTGTTCCTGATCCACGTAAGCTACCTGCACTGTATCGCCCACGCTGAACGTACCGGCGTCGGGTTTCTCGCGGCCCGTGATGAGTTTGAATAGTGTGGACTTGCCCGCGCCGTTCGGTCCGATCACGCCCACAATCCCACCCTGCGGCAGCCGGAAACCCAGGTGTTCGAACAGCAGCCGGTCGCCGTAGGCTTTAGCCACGTCGTCGGCTTCGATGACCTTAGCACCCAGCCGGGGGCCGGACGGGATAAAGATTTCGAGCCGCTCTTCTTTCTGTTTCAGATCTTCGTCCAGCAGCCGTTCATAGGCACCAAGCCGCGCTTTGGATTTGGCCTGCCGGGCTTTGGGGGCCATGCGTACCCACTCCAGTTCGCGTTGAAGCGTCTTTTGCCGCTTCGATTCGGTCTTCTCTTCTTTGGCCAGACGGTTTTGCTTTTGTTCGAGCCACGACGAGTAGTTGCCTTTCCAGGGAATGCCCTCGCCCCGGTCGAGTTCCAGAATCCAGCCCGCTACGTTGTCCAGGAAATAGCGGTCGTGGGTTACGGCAATGACGGTGCCTTTGTACAGCCTCAGGTGTTCTTCCAGCCACAACACCGATTCGGCGTCTAAATGGTTAGTTGGCTCGTCTAACAGTAAAACGTCGGGTTGTTGCAGCAGCAGGCGGCAGAGGGCCACGCGCCGTTTTTCGCCCCCGGAGAGGTTATCGATCAGGGCGTCGGAGGGGGGGCAACGGAGGGCGTCCATAGCCCGGTCCAGTTTCTGATCGAGTTCCCAGGCTTCGTGCTGATCGAGTTTTTCCTGCACATCGCCCTGCCGGGCCAGCAGCTTATCGAAGTCGGCATCGGGATCGCCGAAGGCTTCGTTTATTTCGTCGAATTCCTTCAGTAAATTAACTACTTCCTGAACGCCTTCCTGCACCACTTCCAGCACGGTTTTGCCGGGCGTAAACTCCGGCTCCTGCTCCAGCATACCGACCGAGTAACCGGGTGAGAAAATAACTTCTCCGGTGTAGTTTTTGTCGATACCCGCAATGATGCGCAGTAACGTTGACTTACCGGATCCGTTCAAACCCAAAACGCCGATTTTAGCTCCGTAAAAGAAGGAAAGGTATATATTCTTTAGGATTTGTCGGTTAGGCGGAATAGTTTTACCAACACCCGCCATGGAGAAGATTATGTCCTGACTCATTAATTTTAAATAAATTTGTGATTAGCAATACCCCCAAATTTAATCCTCAGCGCGACCTTAACCAAGTATAGAATGGAAAACGCTTCACTGGTAGATGAATACGGTTACGTCATAGACGGAAAGGTATTTTTGAAAGGCTACCTGAATCACGAAGACCGCCAGATCGGCGAAGTCAAACGAACCGAGCAGGAAGCGCTCGATTACTTTAAAAATCGCTTCATTATTGCCCAGAACAAAGTCAGTCAGTTAGAGGCCGACATTACCGAGGCTCAGAACAAGGGCTCGTACCGGACTAAACTTGTGCAGCTCCGCAGGAAACTGCTCACGTTCGACGCCCTCGGGGATTTTCCGCCCCTGCTTGCCCGTTTAGACGTGCAGGAAGAAATTCTGAACGAGTTGATTACCGTCAACCAGCTCAAGAATCTGGAAATCAAACGGGCTCTGATTGCTGATGCTACGACCCTTGCCGACAGCACTGAATGGCGCGAAACAGCCGAAGCTCTCCAGGAAGTAAAGACCAAATGGATTAAGACCGGCCCCGTCGATAAGGTTATCGAAGCTGACATCGAAGCTGAGTTTCAGGACCTGCTTGATGGCTTCTTTACACGTCGGCGCGAGTTTTTCAACGAGCAGAATAAGGTCATTCAGGAGCGGCTCGACAAGTATGACGAACTGATTCGGCTGGCCTTCCGCGCCAATCGGCTCGGCGATCTCGACGCGGCCTTTCAGGAAGTTCGCAAACTCAACAATGCCTGGAAAGCCGTTGGCGAAGTGCCGATCAAGAAAAGTGGTAAGCTGTACAAGCAGTTCAAGAAGGCCACGACCATGTTCTATGCTAAGTACAACGACGCGAAGGGTATTGTGATGGTACCCAAGATTGACCCGCGTATTGAGCAGCAAATGAAAATGGCCGACGAAGTCGAAGGCTTATCGAAACAGGCCGATATCGTGGCGGCTGCTGACCGCGCCAAGGTGCTGCTCAACGCCTGGAAAGAAGTGCGGGTACCGTTTAAGCTACAGGACAAAGCTGTGAACGAACGCTTCCGGGCGGCCTGCGACAAGATTTTTGAGTTGAGTTACCTGAACCGGGTCCTTACGCGGAAGTACCCGGCGTTTGAACTTAAGAGCGAGTCGGAGCAGATCAGAACCAAACTGCGCGAGATGGAATATCTCGTTAAACGCGAGAAAAACGATCTCGTGTTTGCCCTTCAGGATGTTGACGGTCTCGATCCCAATAACGACGAAGACAAGCAGGCTCTGAACCGAATTAACACCCAGAAACGGAAAATCGCGATGAAGGAAATCATCGTTCGTGAGTTCCAGAAACAGTTGGAAATGGCTGATTGACCTTTTGTCATTCCGACAAAGGAGGAATCTCTATCTGGCGAGGTTAGCGTCGCTTCTTACAGAGATTCCTCCTTTGTCGGAATGACAAAAAAGTCGTGGCACGTTTCATTTTAGTGGGGTGTTTGCCGGGTATGGAAACTAATGAAACCACGGCTCTGACCGACGCTGATTTTCGGGCGTTGATTCCGCTCAACAAATACGTCCGACTCGATTATTTCACTGACCTCCACGAGTTCATCCGCACCGACGCGTTGGTGAAACGCATTACTGCTGCCGACGATATTGAACAACTCGAACTGGCCACCGGCGAGAAAATTCCACTCGACCGGGTTATTCGCATTGACGGCCACCTCTCACCCAATTACCCCGGCTACGACGATTATTCGTGTAGTTGCTGAGTGAAGGATTATTCCGCAGAGATACCGATGCGCCGGTGCGATAAAGAAAAGGGGAGATACACAGAGATCTTATTTTCCTCTGTGCATCTCCGTGCGTCCTAGTGCATCTCTGTGTCCCAACCTCTCCTTAGCTTGACTTTAGCCTTTTGAAAGAAGCCCGCTAGGGCTTTGATATGTAGATTTGGGTCGCCAAACTTAGGTCTATATGCCCCAGCTTCCCAGCGAGTTTCTAACCGTAATATTACCCTACGCAGGACTGTTTTGC
>JACMPG010000153.1 GCA_014377625.1 Spirosoma sp. | reverse complement strand
TTTGACAACCGTACCACCGGCCATCGACACCGTGATGGTACACAGAAACCCACCGTCAATTTCCTTGATTTCGTTTTGCCAGTTGGCCCAGCCAAACTGCTCGTCGAAGCGCTGCATGACGCAGCGGTTGGTGATGTAGGGTACCACAATGAGTTTCTGACCGTCTTTGGTCTGACTTTGTACGCGCCACTCGATCTCATGGGTAGTGAGCGGGGCGGTTAATACGTTAATGTCCATTAAGTTTTTTTGTTGGCTATTTACTCCACCAATTTAAGCAATTCGTTCAGCTTTAACAACGCTTCAATGGGCGTCAGCCGGTTGACGTCGATGGCCCGGAGTTTCTCCTTGATGGCTTCGGATTTAGGCGTGCTTTCATTCGTAGATTTCACTTCGATGTCCAATTGCAACTACCTCAACGGTCAGCACATCATCGGCGATGTCATAGATAACACGATAGCTTCCTCTGCGAATCCGATAACCGGGTCGTCCTTTCAATTTCTTACAACCGTCGGGACGCGGATCATCGCCTAATTTCTCAACGGCATCAAGCAAGGGATCAGCCACTGCGTCAGGCAATTTATCCAATTGCTTTTGGGCTGTTTTCGTCAAAACAACGGTGTATTCAGCCATTGGCCTGCTGTCGTTTTCGGCGGTAGTCAGCAATAGAAATGGTTGGCTCGTTGCGGGCCTTCACTTCGTCATATAGGCGGATGTCGTCTAATTCCTCCAACTCCTCCAGCATCGTTTGCCACTGTTGGATCGGCAACACAACCGATACGCGGTTGCCACGTTCGTCGGTAATGTATTGGGGGCGTGGTTCTTTAGTCATAGCCATAAAAGGAAATTTACTCCACTAACTTAAGCAATTCGTTCAGCTTTAACAAGGCTTCGATGGGGGTTAATCGGTTGACGTCGATGGCACGGAGTTTCTCTTTGATGGCTTCGGATTTGGGGTCGCCCGCTTCGATGATGCGCAGGGCCAGTTCCTGCCCGGCGGGGGCCGCCTGCCGGATGCTTTCCTGATTGGTTTCGCGGTTGCGGGAGGCTTCGAGCTGCGCCAGAATCTGCCCGGCGCGGCTCACAATCTGGGCGGGCATACCGGCCATCTGCGCTACGTGAATGCCGAAACTGTGTTCTGACCCACCAGGCTTCAGCGTCCTGAGAAAAATCACTTTGTTGCCCAGTTCCTTGACCGACACGTTGTAATTTTTGATGCGCGGATTGTCAGCAGCCAGCTCGTTGAGTTCGTGGTAGTGGGTAGCAAACAGCGTTTTAGGGCGGCAGTCAATTTTGTTGTGCAGGTATTCGGTAATGGCCCAGGCAATGGAAACACCATCATACGTGCTGGTACCACGCCCAATTTCGTCCATCAGCACCAGGCTACGCTCGCTGAGGTTGTTGAGGATGCTGGCCGTTTCGGTCATCTCGACCATGAACGTGCTTTCGCCCCGCGACAGGTTGTCGCTGGCTCCTACCCGCGTGAAAATCTTATCGACAATCCCGATCTCTGCCGACGCTGCCGGGACAAAACTACCCGCCTGCGCCATCAGCACGATCAGGGCCGTTTGGCGCAGCAACGCCGATTTGCCCGCCATGTTCGGCCCCGTGATGATGATGATCTGCTGGGTTTCGTCGTCTAAGAAAATATCGTTCGGAATGTACGGTTCACCGGGGGGTAGCTGCTGTTCGATTACGGCGTGCCGACCGGCTTTGATGTTCAGCACCCGGCTTTCGTTCATCTGGGGCCGCACGTACCGGTTTTTGACCGCCACCCGCGCAAACGACGTCAGCACGTCCAGCACCGACAATACGCGCGCGTTCTGCTGAATGGCTCCGACGTACTCGCCCGCGGCCACGATCAGGTCGGTAAACATCCGGGCTTCGATCTGGAAAATCTGCTCTTCGGCGTTCAGGATTTTCTCTTCGTATTCTTTGAGTTCAGGCGTGATGTAGCGTTCGGCATTTACGAGCGTCTGCTTGCGTATCCAGTCTTCCGGCACCCGGTTTTTGTGTACGTGGGTCACTTCCAGATAGTAACCGAACACTTTGTTGTACGACACCTTGAGCGACGTAATGCCGGTGCGCTGAATCTCGCGTTCCTGCAATTGGAGCAGGTAATCCTTACCCGAATACGCAATGGCCGTCAGTTCATCCAGTTCGGCGTTGATGCCGGGCTTCATCATGTTGCCCTGATTGGAAAGCGTGGGCGGGTCTTCGCGCAGCTCGGTTTCGATACGGTCAATTAGAAACGCGACGGGATTAAGCTGGTCAGCGTACTTCTTTAGTGATCCGGCCCGGCCTGGATTGGCATTCCGGGAAGCCGACTCAACCTGACTCAGAGCCGTAATCAGCATTTCTTTGATAGGTAGCACGTGTTGCAGCGACCGTTTGAGCTGGAGCAACTCGCGTGGATTGATGCGCCGGACCGCCACTTTCGAGACCAGCCGCTCCAGATCGCCAATTTGCCGGAGGTGGTTCACCATCGCGTCGGCCAGGTCAACGTCCTGCACCATCAGCTCGACCATGTTAAGCCGTTCGTCAATCAGAGCTTTTTCTTTGAGCGGCAGGTTGAGCCACTTCCGCAGCAGCCGCGCACCCATCGGCGTCGCGGTCTGGTCGAGAATCTGAATCAGCGGCACGCCCCCCTCCTGCTGCGCAGTGGTCAGCTCGAGGTTACGGATGGTGAAGCGGTCGAGCCAGACATAGCGGTCTTCTTCAAGACGCGTTACGCGCGTAATATGCTGAAGGTCTTTGTGTTCCGTCTCATTGAGGTAGTGCAGAATAGCCCCGGCAGCCACAATCCCATCAGGCATTCCCTCAATGCCGAAGCCTTTGAGCGACGTAGTCTGAAAATGCTGGATGAGAAAGTTATACCCGAAATCGTAGGTAAAGGCCCAGTCCTCGAGGGTATAGGTGTGAAACTTGTCGCCCGACGCCGTACTGCCAAACAGGCTGCCAAACTCCTGCCGGTTTCGCTTGCAATACAGCACCTCTGACGGGTTGAAACTCTGCAACAACTTATCGATGTAAGCCCCGTTGCCCTGCGACGCCAGAAACTCGCCGGTGGACATATCCAGAAACGAAATGCCGAAGGTATCATCGGTCTTCCCGAAATGGATAGCCGCGAGGTAGTTGTTACGCCGGGTGTCCAGCACGTTGTCGTTGAAAGAAACGCCCGGCGTCACGAGTTCGGTTACGCCCCGGCGCACAATGCCTTTGGCCAGGGCGGGGTCTTCGAGTTGATCGCAAATGGCGACGCGCTCGCCCGCCCGAACGAGTTTGGGCAGGTGGGTATCGAGGGAGTGGTGGGGGAAACCAGCCAGTTCTTCGTTGGCTCCGCCGTTGTTGCGTTTGGTAAGGGTAATGCCGAGAATCTTGCTGGCCCGAATGGCATCTTCACCGAAGGTTTCGTAGAAATCCCCCACGCGGAAGAGCAGCAGCGCACCGGGATATTTAGCCTTGATCTGGTTATACTGGCGATTGAGGGGTGTTTCGGTCTTCTTCTTAAACGACTTCGCTGCGGTGGCTGTCTTCACTATTCGTTGGGTATTGGCGTAAACAAAAATAGTGCTTTTTCGGGGCCGAATCAACGCCTGCCGCATCGCAGTGGTACGCGGATGACACGCATACAGTCAGTTCACACAGATCCACCCAGCAAAACTCCACAAGGTCTGCGTCATCCGCGTACTATTTCTGATAATTCCGATACTAACAACTCCACCTCGTTCATGCAGCGAAAATGCCCCAGCGGGCAGCGGTCGGAGCCGATTTTGGAGCAGGGGCGGCAGGGTAACCCAGTTTTTTCGAGCGAGGTAAAGGGCGTCTGGTATGGATACATGCCGAAGCGGGGTGTGGTGTTGCCCCAGATGACGTAAATCCGCTTTCGGAGCGCAGCCGCTATGTGCATCAATCCGGTGTCGTGACTAATCACCAGCCGCGCCCCCGCCACCAGCGACGCCGACTGGTTCAGGCGGTACAGGCCGCAGGCGTTATAAGTTCGTTCTGGCCCCAGTGCCTGCACGACCTGCTCACCCGTTTCGCGGTCCTGAGCGTCGCCGAGGAGAACAATGGGCTGGTCGAGCTGGCGACAGAGGTCGATGATGCGGTTGGCGGGGAGTCGTTTGGTGGCGTGCTGCCCACCGATGGCATAAGCCACGTAGCCGGTCTGGTGCAATGGCGGCAACTCGTGCGCAGCAACCCGGTCGGCGGGGGGGATGAAATGGTCCAGCCCCTGCCCGTCATTCACCACACCCAGCGACAGGACCGTGTCCATGTAGCGATCTACGATATGCCGGTTGGGCAACCGGTCGATTTTCCAGCGGACGTACAGCCATTTCTGCCAATTCAGCTTATCGACGGTACGCGCCCGGACGCCCAGCCGGGTTTTGATGATGCGGGTGCGGAGGTTGTTATGCAGATCAATAATGAGGTCGTAGTACTCGGCGCGGAGTTGCTGAATCAGGTCGTTCAGACTACCGTCGAGGTAATATCGCCTGTCGATGTACGGGTTCGGTTCGATGAGTTCGGCGAAGGCGCGTTTGGTGCAATAGTGGAGTTCGGCACCCGGTAGCTGTGTTTTCAGGCAGCGCAGAACCGGCGTCGTCAGCACGATGTCGCCGATGGACGAGAAGCGGAGGATCAGGATTTTCATGCGAGTTACCCCACCCCAACCCCTCCCCTAAAACAGGGGAGGGGCTTACGATGCGGGTTATTTAGCGTTTACTTGCAATACGTCGGTGAGTCGATGGTGAGAGACCAGGTGGGCTTGTCGATGAGGTAGTCATTTTGGCGCAGGGGCCAGGTGGCTCCCCCGTCGGTGCTGGCCCGGAAATCGTAGCGCCGGCCTATTTTTAGCCGGTACGATGCCACGCTGCGTTCCGTTCGGGTGGCGGTAATCAGCTCGCGCCATTGCTCTTTACCCGTTTCGCTGTACTGGGTTCTTATCTGCGCGGGCAGGGCCGATTCGTCTAATTTGGTGCCTTGGGGGCAGGTAAAGTTGAAACTGAGCTTCATAACCGGCGGTACCGGTAGTGCGGCCAGACTAATCAGAACGGGCGTGTCGTTGCAGGTCTGCCCCACTGCCGACTCGGCCATCAGCCCGCCCTTTGCCCCCTTGCCCCAGGCATCGGTTTCGTCAAAAACGCGCAGCTTCAGATCCCGGCCTTCGGGCTGGTTATAGATGCGGATCAGGACGTTGTTGTTTACGTTGGCATAGAACGTACTGACCCGCTGCCCGGTGGTGGCGTCGATGAGTTCGCAGCGGTAGTTAATATCTACATCGTTTAGTTTGCTGCTTACCCGAAATACCGGCCCAACGTTGCAGACGCGCTCAGTCCAGGTGGCTACGTAGGCGGCTGTTCGGGAGGCCGTGGCCCGGTATTCGAGCCGGTTGGTCTGGGCGTTACGCACCACTACCCCCGTCGGTTCTTCCTGCCAGCGGTTCAGCCAGGCGTCGTAACTGTACAGCGGAATCGAATCGCCGGGCTGTACGGCACGGCCCCGCTGCCCATTAATCGTGGCCGGATTAATGTCCATCGTCCAGCGGGCGGGCTGCGAGAATGCGTAGGCTAACTGATACGCATCATTAAACACCTCGACCGTAACAGACCCCGCCAGCGAAATCACCCGCAGTGAACCGGGAGAGTCCTGTCCCGATAGAGCAGTCACATTTGATAATACGCCCCCACCCGGTATCTGACTGGTGTTATTCCCATCGCGGGTGTGGGTTTGAATAACCTGCATGGTCAGGTTCCCACCTACGGATTGCCCGTCGCGGTTGGTGAGCCGGGTTCCGGTGAGCAACCCAATTGAGGCCTGGTCGGCGTTGGGGACGGAACTGGCAGTGGTCAGGCCAAACGGGGCGGTCAGGGTACCGGTGGCATCGGCCCTCCCGGTAGTACGGGCGGGCGTGACGGTTTGTGGAGGCTTACTCAGGCTGATTTGCCGCACCACCCGCGTAACCCGGCCCGGCCCCGTCAGCACTACGGGTTGTACAACAGTCAGGTACTCGTCGGCACGAATCACCGCTGTAAACCGAAACGGTTCCGCTGTCGATGGGGTAACATCCGGCGATGCGGCCAGCAGCAGTACCCCATCGGGATTGACGCGGTAGCGGTTGGTATTCAGCGTCGTTACAACCCGGCTGGCATCGGGTCCGGCCAGGTTGACCTCGCTGACTGGACGCGGATTGCCCGCCGGATCGTAGAGCCGGACTTCGACCACGCCGTTTTCAATGGGATCTTTCACGCGCAGTTCCACCCCATCGAGCGGGTTCCGGCACATAACCAGCCCGGTAGCCAGGCATATCCAGACAAGAGACAGACGTTTCATTTGCGGGTGGTTTATCGGGTCAGTTTATACGCCAGGCGAAAATTCAGCGAGGGCAGGTAGCGGTAATTGCGCAGGTTATGCTCCACAACAGATACCTGCTCATCGAGGGTTGTCGTTTCCAGAAAGCCTTCGTAATGCAGGTCAACGCGCGGGCGACCGAGGTAGAAAACGCCCATCTCGAACCCGACGCCCCATCGTTTGCGGGGAATGATACGCCCGAATCCCCAGCCCGCGTAGCCCACCACCGGACGCCAGCGTACAGTGAGGTTCACTACGCCCACGTCTTCAGGCGTCAGTTCCAGCCCGCTGAAGGTTAGCTTGTCGGTAGCCGATGCCACCACACTGAGGTACGGATGCCAGGTATAGCCCACGCCCCCGGTCAGAAAAAACGACCCGCGCCGGAATGGGTGCCAGTTTAGTCCGGCCTGTACCAGACCAATCATAAAATTAGGGTCAATCAAAAGTTCAGAACCCGGTTCAGTTTCTACGCGCACCCTCTTACGGTAGGCTGCGTACTGCCCCCGCACCACCACCGACAGCCGGTGCAGTTGACTGAGTTCACGGGCGTAAAAAACACCCGGCCCTGTCGTGGTTAGTTGTATACCTGCCGACTGTAACGTAGATGAACGAAGTGAGTCAGGCAGGGTTTGCGCGAAGCCGCTGAGGGGTAGAAGCAGGGCAAAGAGCGATAGTACGTACCGAAGCCTCCAGTTGAGAAAATCCATTTTTAGTTATCGAATTTCATTTTCAGTAACAATTATAGTACACAAAATTTTATTAGATACTATTTTTCATATATCATCAACTTCACGAAATTATGCCAGAGGCAGCTAAAGGCTGCTAAATACTTGGTCATTTATATTTATATAATGCTGACTGTAAGTATATTATGGCATTTACTTCACTTATTGATTAACAGATTAGCCCTCTTTTGAGAGGACATTAGACTTTACCTAATGGGGTTAGTTCACACATTTTTCAGAAAAAAGATTACATTTTATTTATTAATATTCTTTTTAGTAAATATTCTATGAACTATGTTTGTTCTCGAAAACCAGCTGACAAGGCAAGACAGGTCTGGCCGTATCGATTTCAATACCTATGAAAAAAAAGACGTTTACCCGGTTTAAACGCAGCTACCGGGCGGCATTCGCAGCCGTAGTAGTCTGCGGCAGTCAGTACCTGACAGCCTGCGTATCAACAAAAGAACTCGCTTATTTTCAGGATGGCGCGGGACAGGAGATAGCCACTACAACCGCTGCCCGCTACGCGCCCACCATACAACCCGGCGATTTGCTGGCCATACAGGTCAACAGCCTGAATCCCGAAGCGTCATCGTTCTTCAATCCGTACACTGCCATGTCTGTGGCCGACCGGGGTGGTCAGCCCATGCAGGTGACACCCACTACGCCCCTACCTGCCCAGAACGGCTACCTGGTTGACAACGATGGCACGATCGAACTACCCGTGCTGGGTAAGGTAGCCGTAACGGGACGCACCACCGCCGAAGTCCGCGACGACCTGCGCCGGAAGCTCGGCGAGTATCTGAAAGAGCCGACCGTGAACGTACGTAACCTGAACTTCCGCATCTCGGTCATGGGCGAGGTAAGCCGCCCGTCGCTGTTCGCTATCCCCAATGAACGCATTACTCTGCTCGAAGCCCTCAGCCTGGCGGGCGACGTAACGATTTACGGTCGGCGCGAGAACGTACTTGTGATTCGGGAAGAGAACGGGCAGCGCACCTTCGGGCGCATTGACCTGACCAGCCGCGACGTGTTTCGCTCGCCCTATTACTACCTCCATCCTAACGACATAGTGTATGTAGAACCGGGGCGGGCCAAAGCGGCCACCGCCAACCGGACCAATCAATTGCTGCCCACGGTTCTCAGCGCGCTTTCGTTCGTTGCCATCATTTTCTCGCGGTACCGTTAGGCTCCGCACCCTCGCTTTATCCAACTAATCAAGTCACGTTTCATTTTTAACCGGTACGACTATGTCGAATCAGAACACGTATGCCTACACGCCTTATCAGGTGTACGAGGGAGAAAAGGTGCCCAGCTTACGGGCGGTGCTGATGCGTTACCTTAAACACTGGCCCTGGTTTCTGGTGTCGGTGGTGGTATTGCTGGGGGCTGGCTATGCCTACATGATGTACCAGACGCCCATTTATCAGGTACAGGCGAGTTTGCTCATTAAGGACGACAAAAAAGGCCTGAGCGAAGAAAACATCCTGAAAGAGATGGACATCTTCGCGCCCAAGAAAGTCATTGAGAACGAAACCGAAATTCTGAAATCGTTTTCGCTGATGAGCAAGGTAGTGGGCGAACTGGGTCTCGACGTGCAGTATTTTCACAAAACCCCTACCATCCCCGAAGAACTCTACGACCAGTCGCCGGTTCGGCTAATTATAGAAAAAGCCCATCCGACCCTGTACGACGACGATCTGGAAATGACGGTGGTCAATCCGCACCGGATAAGTCTCAACGGCGTGGCCATGCCCGTGAATCAGTCGGTGCAGACGCCCTACGGACGGCTGCGGGTATTTGCCCGCCGAAACCTGCACACCACCGACAAGCCACTACTGATTCGGGTACAGCCCCATGCCAGAGTCGTGGAAAGGTACCAGAAAAACCTTACCGCCGAACCCAGCAGCAAAGCCTCGACGGTGCTGCAACTGACCCTCGAAGACGCCGTACCGCGCAAAGGCGAAGCTATTCTGACCAAGCTCATCGAAGCCTATAACGAAGATGCCGTTACGGACAAAAACCTGGTAGCTGCCAATACGCTCAACTTTATTGAAGACCGGCTTCGGCTCATTGCGGGCGAACTGACCACCGTAGAACAGGGCGTTGAATCCTACAAATCGTCGCAGGGAATTACCGATCTGAGTTCGCAGGCGCAGGTATTTCTGGAAACAGTGAAGGAAAACGACGACCGGCTCAACCAGACCCGTATCCAGATTAACGCCATCCGCGACATTGAACGCTACGTAGAAAGTCAGCGCGATGAGCGTGGGGTGGCCCCGTCAACGCTGAGCGTGGCCGACCCGATGCTGATCAGTCTGGTGGGTAAACTGAACGAACTGGAACTTCAGCGCGACCAGCTCAGCCGCACCACCACCGTCAGCAACCCCATGCTTCAATCGCTCGACAGTCAGCTCAAAATTGTGCGCAATAGCCTGACCAACAACATTACGAGCATAAAGCAGGCCCTGCAAAGCACCGAGCGCACGCTGGC
>JACMPG010000152.1 GCA_014377625.1 Spirosoma sp. | reverse complement strand
GCTGTTCTGGGTCAGGATGGGCGAGCGTAGTTCGGTGGTTTGTACGAACGGGTGGTTCAGGAAGTTTTCGGCAGACAGGCCAATGCTGCCCCGCTTCTCATTGAAGTCTTTTTTGGCGCCAAGGCTGTAATAGTAGCGGGCTGTCTGGTAGCCCTGCAACTGCACGTCGCGCCCCCGAATACCGCCGAATCCCTGGAAACCCCAGCCGTTTTTAAGTGACAGGCTCGTCATAATCCGCCCGGCCACTACCCAGCCCGTGTTCGACGCGGCATAGATGGGGTTGCTGCCGCCGTTGGTGAGATTCACGTGATACACGTCGATACCCCCACCAAGCTGCCATTTGGAAAACAGTGTGCCGTTGCCAAACAGGTTCAGACCAATGGCGTCCTGCCGGCCAATGTTCTGAAAGCTGGTACGGATAACCTGCTGCTGGACGGGGTTGGCCGGGTCGCCCACGAGCTGGGTTGTTACGTCGCGGACGGCGGTGATTTCGTTGTTGGTGCGCCGGGCAAACAACGAAGCATTGAGGTAGATACCCTTAATGTTGGCGCTGGTGCCAAACTCCAGGTTGTCGGTCAGTTCAGGCGAAAGATAGGGATTGCCAATGCTGATATTGGTGGGGTTTGACGAAATCAGGTTGGGGTTCAGAAACTGGATGCCGGGCCGCTGTAACCGGCGGTTATAAGCCAGTTTGATGATTTTACCCCCGCCCAGATTTTTCGAGAGATTGATGCTCGGTACCAGATTTCCGTAGTTTGGAATAGTCTGGTCCGGCCCGTTCGATTCATTGTTGAAGCGGGCGTTGATGAATGTGTACTCGTACCGCGCACCGGCTTTAAGGGTGTATTTGCTTTTGGTCGTGAGCGTGTACGACAGGTACGTAGCGGCAATTTCCTGGTCGTAGTTGAGGGCGTTGGCCGGGCGGCTGTTGTCGGTTACGAATGGCCCGTCAGAACCAGTTGCCGTGAGGTAAGAAAAGTTACTGTTCACCTGCCGCATAATGCCCTTACCACCAAACTCCAGCAGCGCACCGGCGCCCGACTGATTTTTTTTGATGGGCGTCTGGTAATCGATCTGAAGCGTCGATTCCTGATTGTAGCTGTCGTTCAGGTTCTTTTGCCGGGCCGCAATGGTCTGAAAATCGGTGCCGCCCAGAAGGTCGGCTACGAAGTCATTGGTGCGGTTGTTCCGGCTATACAGGCCCAGAATGCTTAGCTCCTGCTGGGGTTTGTAAATTTTCGTGTACGTCAGATTGGCATCGACCGTTCCAGACAGATCTTTGGTATCTACGTTGCGCTGACTGCTGAGCGGCAGGGGAGTTGTAGGTAAAAAGCTCTGGGTGAGCAGGTTATTCTGCTGGGTATTGCCGTTTCTGGCTCCGTAGCGAACACTGGCTGTAAGCGAAGTACGCGTATCAATGTCGTAGTCCCAGCCCAGTTGGTAGCTGCCGAATAGCCGCTGGTTGAGGGTGCTGGCGGTTTGCAGGGTGCGCACGGTGCCGTTGGCCGATGTGGTGGTCTGGTCGTTGGCAAACGTACCCCGTACGTTGTATTCGCTCCGGCCGTAGCCGCTCAGCGAGAAGCCCATCTTACCCGCGCGGTAGTTGCCGCTCAGACCCAGATTGGCCCCCCGGTTGCCCGCGCCCCCGTTCACGTCGAGCGTGGCTCCCTGAAGGGTAGTTTTCTTGGTGATGATGTTGATGATGCCCGCCGAACCTTCAGCGTCGTACTTGGCCGAGGGGCTGGTGATCACCTCAACGGTCTTGATCATATCGGCAGGAATTTGCTTGAGCGCGTCGGCCACACTGCTGGCCATGATGGTGCTGGGCTTGTTATTGATCAGTACCCGCACGTTGCTGCTGCCCCGCAGGCTGACGTTCCCGTCCAGATCGACCGAGAGCATGGGTACCTTCCGCATAATGTCGGTGGCGTCGCCCCCTTTGGCCAGGATGTCTTTGTCGGCGTTATAGACCAGCCGGTCCACTTTTTCTTCAATCATGGCCGACTGCCCCACTACGTTTACCTCGCTCAGCGTCCTGACGTCAGCCAGCAACGTAACCGAACCGAGGTCCATATCGGTGCCTTTGTCGATAGTTATCAGGCTGGTTCGTTTGCTCTTGTAGCCGATGAATGAATACTCCAGCCGGAATTTGCCCGCCGGAAGTTTGTTGAGCGAAAATTTCCCCTTATCGTCAGACGTAGTGCCGTCGAGGGGCTTGTTGGTTTTGGCGTCAAGGAGAGCAATAGTGGCAAACTCGACTGGTTTCTGCGTGGTGGAGTCGATCAGGATACCGCTGATTTTACCGTTGCCGCGCGGCAATGGTTCGGCCTCGTCTATGGCAGGCTGACTGCGCTGGGGCCGGTTGTTGTCGGAGGAGCCAGCGCTGCCCCGGTTTCCGCCCATACCACCCCCACCGGGGCCTTGCGCAAAGGAAAGGGTTGAAAACGTGAGCAGAAAAATGAGTAGCTGAAATTTCATAGCCAGTAGTTGTTGGTGTTGATTTGACGCCCCAAAGGTGATACTCAGACGTGCCCCCGGAAAATCAATCTGGCTGAATGCCAATTTTTGGGTGCCGAATCTGCTTAGGCGGGAGACGAGGGAGTTACTACCATTGCCTAAGAAGCCCCTACCGGTCGCGTGTGGGCAGTTCATAAAAGCCTTATCTTTATCTGGATCACTTTATCTGCGATCGCATTGGCCTCTATATGACCCGCTTTCCGCTTTTTCTGACTCTGTTTTTTTTGTTTTTTTTCCTGTTTACCTATAATTCCGGGTATGGTTACGACGCATATGAGTACCTGATTATTGGCCGGACGCTTAGCAAAGGCTATGACCTGTATGATTTTATCCTGACTAAATCATACCTGCTGTACTCATCCACCAATGCGTTGCTGAGTCTGCTCGGCGGTTATAATCACGTCAGTATCTCGCTGCTCATTACGGGGCTGGCAGCGGGAGCGGTGGTGACGTCCTGGCTGGCAACCCGGGTGCTGGGTGCGCGCACGGCCCTGCTCTCGGCTGGTCTGACGGCGGTGAGCTGCTTTTTCATGGAAATGAACTTCCTTGAACCCGAAAGCTGGGTCGCCATTTGTGGGCTGAGCGCGTTTGGGGTCGCCATCCGGCACAACGGTCGGCAGCTTTGGCGGTGGCTGCTGGCGGGTGCGCTGCTCGGCGTAGGTATGTGTTTCAAAAGTGTGGCTGCGTTCTATGTGGTTGGTTTTGGCGCGTACATCCTGATGCTGACATGTGCGGGGCGGCAAACCATTGGGCAGATGCTGACGCGGGGACCGCTGGTGCTGGCTGGGTTTGCCGGGCCACTGCTGCTGTCGGCTGTGTATTTCTGGGCAACCAACCGGCTGGCCACTCACCTCGAATGGACGTACATCTATCCGTTCGGCGGGTATCCGTCGCACACACTATTCCTGACTAAGTTCTTTGTGAAGCTCGGCTGGTTTATGGCTCTGTTGCTGGCGTCGGTGGCGTTATTGGCTGTACCTAAATTCCGGGCGGGGTTTGGGCAGACTCCGGCTCTGTGGCTGGCCGTATTGCTGGCCGTATTCTCATGCGTGTCGTTGCTCAAGTTGCAGGCCAGTCACTACTTCTTTCCGGCGGCTGTTTTCTTCGCCCCCTTCATGGCGTTTATGCTGGATCAATGGCTGACGGCGCAAGAGGAGCATGCCGGGTCTCTAAACCGAAATTTGCTCATTGGCGGTACCGTAGCTACTGTAGTGCTGGGCGTGAGCGTGGTACTGTACCGTCCCGATGCCGCCAAACGATTTATTACCCTGGCCGATTATTCGGGCGAGGAGGGAACGGGTGCATTTATCCGGCAACAGGCCGGGCCGGTTGGTAAGGTACTGCTGATCGACAATGCCATGAGTCTGTATTTTCTTTCGAATCGTGAGCCGAACGTGCCGTTTATTCATACCGAAATGCAGACGACCCACTACATCAAATCACACCCCGATATCTACGCCCGCGCCCTGGCCGATACCAGTCTGAAACTGGTGGTCTTTGGCAACCGCAGTAGCGTTATTGATGATAGCACGGCCCTTACCGAACCTACCAACGCCCGTGCCATTGGTCAGCTGCGGCAGGGACTGCAAACCCATTTCCGCCGGGTAAACAGCCCGGAACTCTCTATGACTTACTATATTCGGGAAGAATAAACTCCGTAAACTAACCTACATTGTCAGTCATCCTCAATCTTCGCCATTATGCTACTCTCTGTGCTAATTCCCGTTTATAACGAAATGAAGTCGATCGACGCTATTGTGTCCAAGATTCAGGCAGTTAGTATTGAAAAAGAAATAATAATTGTTGACGACGGTTCGACCGACGGCACCCGTGAACGTCTGTACACTTATACATTGGTGCCGAACGTGCGGGTGATTCACCACGAAAAAAATCAGGGTAAAGGCGCGGCCATCCGTACGGCCATCAGCCACATTCGGGGCGACGTAGCCATTGTGCAGGACGCCGACCTTGAATATGAACCCGAAGATTACCTGAAGTTAGTGCCGGTCATTATCGGCGAAGGCGAGAAGGTCGTGTACGGTTCGCGGTTTCTGAATACCAAAAACCAGCATTCGTACTTCAGCTTTTATCTGGGTGGGCAACTCGTAACGCTGCTCACCAACATGCTCTATAACCAGCGACTCACCGACGAGCCAACCTGCTATAAGATGTTTGAGAGTAAGTTTTTGCAGTCCATTTCGCTCAATTGCAGGGGTTTTGAGTTCTGCCCCGAAGTAACCGCCAAAGTCGCCAAACGCGGTATCCGTATTCGCGAAATTCCTATTAATTACTACCCCCGGTCAATAGAGGAGGGCAAGAAAATATCGTGGTACGATGGCATTGAAGCCATCTGGGTGCTGCTGAAATACCGGTTTGTGAAGTAGGAGTTGTAACACAGAGGAAGGGGAGTTTGACACAGAGCATCACAGAGTTTTCTCCTTTTCCTCTGTGTCAGACTCCCCTTCCTCTGTGTTAAATATCCTGCTTCAATACGCTCAAAAACAGCTTCGGCACTGGGGCATCAAAGCGCATATCTTCGCGGGTGATGGGATGCTCGAACACGATGGTTTCGGCGTGGAGGCCCAGCCGCCCGATGGGGTTGGTTTTGGCTCCGTACTTGGCATCGCCCGCGATAGGATGGCCAATATCCTGCAAATGCACCCGAATCTGATTCTTACGGCCCGTTTCCAGTTCGAGATGAATCAGTGAATAGCCGTTGGCGGCTTTGATGACGTTATAGTTCGTGATGGAAAACTGACCACCCTCCGGATTCTGACTCGAATACACAATCAGGGCTTTACTTTCCCGCAGATACGAGGACACCACCCCCGCTGGCGGCTCCGGTACCCCCTCGGCCAGGGCTACGTAGGTGCGTTGCTGCACCGTATCGATCCAGGACGCCTGCATAAGATGCTGGACCCGTTCACTTTTGGCAAACAGCATCACACCCGACGTTTCGCGGTCGAGCCGGTGGATGATGAACACTTTGTTGTCAGGGTCAACCCGCTTGGTATAATCGCTCAGGATGCTGTACGCGGTGCGGGTACGCTCCTTGCTGGTACCCATCGACAGCAGGCCCGATTGTTTGTTGATGACAATCAGGTGGTCGTCTTCAAACAGGATCGTAAGGCCCCGGTACTGACTGATTTCGGCGGCCCGGTTGCCCGCCACCGTCACGACCTGATCGGGCTGGAGGCCGTGATTGAACTGCGTATACACCCGATCATCGACCAGAATCTGCTTATTGCGCAACAAGGACTTGATATTGCTGCGGTTTTTACCCGGCAGGTTCTCAAGCAGAAAGGTCATAAGTTCGGCGGGTTGCCGAACGGTGAACTGCTGGTCGGTACGCTGCCCGCGCCGACGGGGCTGATCGGTTGGTTTCATAGAACAAAGTTACGCGCTCTGCCTTACGAATCATGGGCCAACACCGGTTTGTGAATGTAGAGCGGTTGGGTACCGCTATCGAGCGTAGTGGCCACAACAGAGACTTTGTGTGTAATCAGGGCGATGGTACGGGCAAATCGGAGCATTTCTGCGAACTTCGCGGTCAGGCCACTTCGCTACTCAACCGTATTAGTATGATCCGAATCTTCCAGCAGGACGAAACGTCCGTCCGTAAAATCCGCGATATTGACTCTTTTCAGGATACGCACCGTACTCTTTGGGTCGATTTGCAAAACCCGACGCCCGCTGAGATAAAAAGCGTCGAAGAAAAGTTCGACGTCGATTTTTTGAGTCAGCAGGAGCAACTTGAAATCGAAAGCTCATCGCGCTACATTGAAGAGGATGACTACCTGATTGCCAATTCCAATTTTCTGGTACCCGACCCCGAACATCGCTACGTGACGGTGCCGGTCAGCTTTATTCTGAAAGACGACACGCTTTTTACCTATCGCAACGCCGACCTGCGGTCGTTTGCCGATATGGTGAAGCGGATCAAATCCAGGCGGTCGTCGTACACTGATGGGGCGCAGATTCTGATCTTCATCTTCGAATCACGCATTGATTACGACGCCGACCTGATCGAGATGGTGTCGGGCGAGATCAAAGCCATCAACCGGATGCTCGATCTCGACGCTAACCTGGACCGCGAGATGCTGCTGAACATCAACGACTATCAGGAACTAACCATGAATATTCGGGAAAATGTAGTTGACAAACAGCGGGTTATCTCGGCCATGATCCGCTCCGACGGTTGGTTTAACGAGGCTGAACAGGCCCGGTTACGCATCCTGACCAAAGACATCAACTCACTCATTGATCATACGAACTTTATCTTCGAGCGGCTGGAGTTTCTGCAAAATACCTACCTCGGCCTGATCGATCTGGAGCAGAACCGGGTCATCAAAATCTTTACCGTGGTGTCGCTGGTGTTTCTGCCGCCCACGCTGCTGGCGAGTATCTGGGGCATGAACTTCGATGCGATGCCCGAGATTCACTGGAAATATGGCTACGTCTTTGCCTGGTTTATGATGATTGCTGCCTCGGCCCTGACACTGCTGATTTTCAGGCGCAAGAACTGGCTTTAGCACTCGTGGTTTGGGGCGTATGCAACAGGGAAACTGGCATAAGGAGCGGTTACTTATTGCCGGGTAAACGTCTGAGCAGTGCATATAAACCAACACGCACTATTATGGAAACCGTACAATCCAACTCGCAGCGTCTTTACGACCAGATTGGAACCTTTGCTACTTTATACGGTGGTCGAATCCTGCTGGCCATTCTCACCTTAATTGTTGGACTCTGGCTGATCGGGTGGCTCGTTAAGCTCCTGTCCGGCATAATGACCAGGCGACACGTTGACCGCGATGTGCAGCCGTTTCTGATTTCGCTCGTAAACGGACTACTGCGGGTGTTGTTGCTGCTGAGTATTGCCGGTATGATTGGCGTGCAAACCACATCGTTCGTGGCCATTGTGGGCGCGGCTGGGCTGGCCGTTGGTCTGGCCTTGCAGGGGAGTCTGGCCAATTTTGCCGGTGGGGTACTCATCCTGACCTTTAAGCCGTTTCGGGTGGGCGATTTGGTTAGTACACAGGGGTTTACGGGCGTAGTTGAAGCCATTCGTATTTTCGACACGACGCTGGTTACCCTCGACAACAAAACGATTATTCTACCCAACGGACCCCTGTCGACGTCGGCCGTTACCAACATCAGCACGAAGGGCGTGATTCGGGTCGATCACGTGTTTACGGTGGGCAGTCAGAATGCCATCGACGCTACCGAAGCCTGCTTCCGGCGCGTAGTTGCAGCCTGTCCGTTCGCCCTCACCGACCGCACGCACGACGTACTACTGGCTAAACTCAACGCCAATTCACGCGATTATGACGTTCGGGTTTGGGTAAAGAGTGAACATTACTGGGATACGTACTATTATATGGTTGAACACGTGGCCCGGCAGTTCGGCGTCGATGGCATTCAGGCACCCAAGCCGCAGATGTTCGTCACCAACGAACTGCCCACTACGTAGCCGAACGGTTCGCGGTTAACGACTCAACGGTATCTATGACTACAACCAGTTCATCCATCATCAGCGCGTTGGGCAGCGGTTTGGCGCAACGGCCTGAACGGGTGATAACCACCCGGTGTCGCCCGTTCACGCAGTTAGTTTCTTTACCCGCCCCACCACCGCATACAGCGGGTCGCTCCAGCCGCGCGGGCTGCGGTCAAGTATGTCTATCTGGCCAAACAAACCGGTTTGCTCGTAATAGGAACGTACCAACTGCTGATGGCCCCGGTCGTCGAGGTTTTGCCAGATGGCCACGGCTTTTGTCGGAAACATGCGGTTCGAGAAAACGGTCAGGAAGGGCGCGCCGGGGCGCAACACCCGCGCCAGTTCGCAATAGACCGCTACGGGATTGGTCAGGTACTGTACCGATACCGTAACCATGCCACCGTCGAAAGTATTGTCGGGATAGGGGAGTTCGGGGTTTTGGTTGAGGTTTTGTACTATGTAGTCCGTTAGCTTTGGATTGGTCCGCAGTTCGGTTTCATTCATGCCCAGCCCGGCCACGCGCCCGTAGTGTATGTTGGCAGGCAGGTGGCTCACCCAGCTACTCATCAAATCCAGAATGTTGCCCCCGGTGGGCAGGTAGTCGTGGTATAAATCGGTGGTGGCCCGGATGGCCTGCTCGTCGATGTGGTTGACGAAGCGCGGCTGTACGTAAAATTGCGCGTCATCGGTTTCGTCGTAGCGCTGAAATGGATTATTGGCAGTCATGGCAAAAACGTCTCGGTTACACAAAGGCAACCGCTTGTTTATAACGGATGTTTTACGGCTGACAATCGCGGTAAAACCCGATGAAATGACGAACTTGCCCGCCATATTTAGCTTGCTTTGTTTGTAATGATCCGTGTTTTACTGGGTGTTTGGTTGGTTGGCTCACTGCCGTTCATGAGTCTGGCGCAGCGTCATGGAGCCGACACCACGTATCAGCAGGTGTTCCGTCCGCAGTATCATTTTTCGCCCCGCGCCAACTGGATCAATGACCCCAATGGTCTGGTTTATTTCGACGGCGAGTACCATTTGTTTTACCAATACAACCCCTTCGGTACGCGCTGGGGGCATATGACCTGGGGACACGCCATCAGCCGCGACTTGGTTCACTGGCGCGAACTGCCACCCGCCATTGCCGAAGAAGGCGACACCATGATTTTTTCGGGAAGCTGCGTGGTCGACAAAACTAACAGCAGCGGCTTTGGACGCGGCAGCACCCCGCCAATGGTAGCTATTTATACGGGCCATCAGGAAAACCGGCAAAGTCAGCACATCGCCTACAGCACCGACAAAGGCCGTACCTGGACCAAATACGACGCCAACCCGGTTATCAACCTCAACAAAAAAGACTTCCGCGATCCGAAGGTATTCTGGCACGAACCAACCCGGCGCTGGGTCATGGTCGTTTTGCTGCCTACCGAGAAGAAAGCCTTCTTTTATAATTCGACTAACCTGCGGCAGTGGACCAAAACCGGCGAATTTACCTCGCCCGACAGCCCGGCCACGATTTGGGAATGCCCCGACCTGGTGGAGGTGCCGGTCGATAATACGGTAGAACGCAAGTGGGTGCTGTTGGTATCTATGGGGGGCAATGCGCCGGCGGGTGGTACCGGTATGCAGTATTTTGTGGGGCGGTTCGACGGCAAAACCTTTGTGAGCGAGAGCAAACCCGGTGAGCCGCGCTACGTGGATTACGGTAAGGATTACTACGCAGCCATTACCTACAACAACCTGCCTGTTCGCGGCAACCGGGGACCCATCAGCATTGGCTGGATGAATAACTGGCAGTATGCCAACGACCTGCCCACAACGGCGTTCCGGGGAGCCATGACCCTGCCCCGCGAGCTGAAATTAGTGCGGCAGACCGAGGGTAAAACTACGCGCTACGACCTGCGGCAACGGCCCGTGCAGGAACTCAAACAACTTCTGGATACGCCTTTTCGCATGGTTGGTACCGACGTTACGGCCTTTAACCGGCAGCTTGCCTACGCCGAACCACTCACCGATGCTTACCTGCTCACGGCCGAGCTGGAAACAAAACCCGGCGATAAAGAGTACCGGATTCTGCTACATAAAAACCCGCAGAATGATGCTGACGCCACTGTGATTGGCTATGATATGGTTAAACAGCAACTGTACGTTGACCGAAGCCGGGTAGGGCAAACCGGCTTCCACAAAGACTTTCCAGGGCGCTATACCGCCCCACTGAAACCACAGAACGGACGTATAAGCCTGCAAATCTGGGTTGATCGCTCGTCGATAGAGGTATTTGCCAATGATGGGGCCGTGACCATGACTAACCAGGTGTTTCCCGACCCGGCCAACACCGGCATCCGGCTCCTTGGCAATGGCTGGCAGGCCGTAACGATCCACCCGGTGGCGGGCATCTGGCGATGATGATGCCTTAAATTTTCTTAAATTGGGCCGTTGCGCGGTCTATTGCGCTAAATTTGTTCATCTAAACACGAACCCCTGAATGGCTCGTAAGAAGAAAAAAGTAGGGATGTACCCCAGCGGCATGATTTTATTCAGTCTCACGCTGGCGTTGTTTTTAATTGGTTTTTGCGGGATGCTGGCCGTGCAGTCCAAGCGACTCGTTACGTTCATCCGCGAGAACTACGAAATGCGGGCTTTTCTGGATAAAGACCTGAGCAAAGCCCAAAGTGAAACGCTGTTCAAGACATTGGCCGACGAGCCGTTTGTCCTGAAAACCAATGGCCAGCCGCAGATTACGCTGGTCTCGAAAGATGAAGCGGCCAAAGAGTTTGTTGCTGAAACAAAAGAGGATTTCTCCAAATTTTTAGACGAAAATCCCCTTCGCGACAGTTACCGGATCAAACTCAACGAAGAATACTTTGAGGAGTCGAAACTGGCTACCGTCAAGCAGGACATCGAAAAAATAGACGGAATATTTGAAGTAGTGTATCAGGAAAACCTGGTCGATAGTATCAACCGAAACATTACCCGTATTTACATGGTCATGTCGGCTTTTGCACTGGTGCTGCTGGTTATCATTGTGGTGCTGATGAACAATACCATTCGGCTGGCGCTGCATTCGCAGCGGATGCTGATCCGGAGTATGCAACTGGTGGGGGCTACAAATAGCTTTATTACCCGGCCCTTTTTGGGGCGGGGTATCTGGCAGGGGTTCCTGGCTGGTATTATTGCGGTGATGCTGTTGCTGACTGCCCTGCAAATTGCGATCCGCAGCCTGCCCGAACTGGCCGCGTTTCAGGAATACGAAAAATTGGTTCTGCTTTGGGGGGGGCTGGTAGGTCTGGGCGTGGTCATTGGATTTTTGAGTACGTTTCAGGCCGTAAACCGCTACCTCGGCCTGTCACTGGACGATTTACACTAAACGAAAAGAAACTATGGCAACGAAAGAAAAACGTACCGGCGCGGCCACAATCACCGGCGATGAACCGGCCCGCAAAATGCCCCCCATACCAAGCACGACTATTGCCGAGGAGCCAAAAGCCGTGCCGGCCCGGCCCGTAGCAGCCGCGCCCGTTTCGCCCGCTGCCGCGCTGCCGTTTGGTCGGCGTAACTACACCATTATGCTGGCGGGTATCGGTGTAATTCTGCTCGGATTTTTCATCATGACCCTCGATAAAGAAGAGTTTGGCTTCGGCTTTCTGGGCCTGACTCTTGGCCCCATTGTGGTGATGAGCGGCTTCATGCTGGAGTTTTTCGCTATCCTGAGCCGCCCCAAAAACGTTTAGTTGTAAAGTTATAGAGTCATAAAGTTGTAAAGTTCCTCCGGAGTCCGCCAACTTTACGACTTTATAACCGCAGTAGCGGACCACTTACAACTTTTTTTGATGGAGTTAATTCACGCCATTGTCCTGGCTATTATCGAAGGACTTACCGAGTTTCTGCCCATTTCGTCAACTGGGCACATGATTATCTATTCGTCGCTGGCGGGTATTGCGGGTAACGAGTTCACCAAACTTTACACAGTCGATATTCAGTTCGGCTGTATCCTGTCGGTGCTGGTACTCTACCACCGCCGGTTCCTGACCGACACCCGCACCGGCGATGTGCCACTGCCCAACTGGGTGAAGTCGCTGCCGGAAAAGACGCAGCGACTGGCCGATTTCTACGCCAAAATTCTGATTGCCTTCTTGCCCGCTGCCGTTATTGGTTTGCTGCTGAACGATTTCATCGACTCGCTGCTCGAGAACGTGACCGTTGTGGCTATTACGCTCCTGTTAGGCGGAATTCTGCTCGTTTTTATCGATAAAATTCTGGCCGACCAGCCGAAAGACTACGACGTAACGGCTGTTGACGCGCTAAAAATCGGATTTTTCCAGTGTCTCGCCATGATCCCCGGTACCTCGCGGTCGGCAGCTACGATCATTGGCGGCATGACGCAGGGACTCAACCGGAAGCAGGCGGCTGAGTTTTCGTTCTTCCTGGCAGTGCCCACTATGGCGGCTGCATCGGGCTACAAACTGCTCAAAACCTATAAACTCCTCCAGCCCGACGATTACCAGATTCTGTTACTTGGCAACGCCATTGCGTTCGTAGTCGGGTTGCTGGCCATTCGCGGATTCGTCAACTTCCTAACCCGCTACGGGTTTAAACTATTTGGCTATTACCGCATCGCGCTCGGTTTGCTGTTGCTGGGCCTTATGGCGTCGGGTGTGAAACTGGATGTGCTTTAATTCGCCTGCCATGTCTCAATTCAACGAACAACAACCCGATCCGGGTCAGCTCATTCTGGTCGATAAGCCGCTGACGTGGACCTCATTCGATGTGGTCAGAAAACTGAAGTATGCCGGGAAGTTCAAGAAAATCGGTCATGCCGGTACGCTTGATCCGTTGGCTACGGGGCTGCTGATCCTGTGTACCGGAAAAATGACGAAGCAAATCGATCAGTATCAGGCACAGGAAAAGGAATACACCGGTACCCTTGTGCTGGGCAAAACTACGCCTTCTGTCGATCTGGAAACTGCTTTCGATGCCGAGTTCGATACCACCGGTATTACACCCGACCAAATTCAGGAAGCCGTCCGCCAACTCACGGGCGACATTTTGCAGGTACCGCCCATCTACTCGGCCATTCGGGTGGGTGGGGAGCGGCTCTACGAAAAAGCCCGGCGGGGCGAAACCACAGAAATCAAAAGCAGGCAGGTAACGGTTTCCGTTTTCGAGGTGAACACCGAGCAGTTTCCCGAAGTCGATTTCCGCATTGTGTGTTCCAAAGGAACGTACATTCGTAGTCTGGTGCGTGATTTGGGGCTTTTACTTAACAACGGTGCCTACATGAGCGCACTTCGCCGAACCCGCATTGGTGACTTCCGCATAGAAGACGCCGATACAATTGAGGAGTTTGTTGATAGGTATAAGGTATAAAATACGGTGTAAGGTGTAAATAGAGTGTACGTGTAAATAGGGTGTAGGGGTGTACTAGGTATAACCACAATTACTTTCGTCTGATTTAGCAACGCCCACTATACCTGATACCCCTTATTCCCTACCCCTTATCCCCCTTTACATCTAAAAAAATGCTCATCCATCGCGGTTTTGAAGACCTTCAGCCCCTGCCCAACGCCGTTGTTACGAGCGGTACCTTCGACGGTGTGCACCGGGGGCATCAGACCATTCTTGCCCGGCTCACCGAAGTGGCCCAAAGCAGCGATGGGCAGTCGATACTGATTACGTACTGGCCACACCCCCGCACGGTGGTCTCGAATGACAGTCAGGATCTGAAACTATTGTCGACGCTGGACGAGAAAGTTGAGTTAATCGAAGCCGCCGGGGTGGATCACCTGATCGTGATTCCATTTACCCGCTCATTTTCGCAGCTGACCTCGGAGCAATATATCCGGCAGATTCTTATTGATAAAATTGGCACAAAAAAGCTTGTCATCGGTTACGACCACCGCTTCGGTCGTGACCGGGAAGGCGGGTTCGATTATATCCGGGCGCATCAGCACGAATATGGGTTTGAGGTCGAGGAAATTCCCCGGCAGGACATCGACGCGGTGGGCATCAGTTCGTCAAAAATCCGGACCGCACTCAATGAGGGTGATATTGAAACCGCTAACCTTTTTCTGGGCCGACCGTACAGCCTGACCGGTACCATCGTGAAAGGGCGTCAACTGGGCCGTACCATCGGCTTTCCTACTGCCAATATGCAGGTCGATGATCCCGTGAAACTCATTCCGGCTAATGGCGTCTATGCGGTCGATGTTTTGTACGGCGATCAGGTGCCGGGCGGAATGCTCAACATCGGTTTCCGCCCCACCGTAGCGGGTACCAATCAGACCATCGAAACCTATATCTTCGACCGAAACCCGGCGGCCCGATTCGACAAAGACATCTACGGCGAACACCTGACGCTGCATTTTCGCAAATTCCTGCGCCCCGAACAGAAATTCAGCGGCCTGCCCGCCCTGGTAGAGCAACTCAAACAGGACGAAGCAGCCGCGCGGGCGGTTTTGTAGGCCGGCATCACGCAGCAGCCGTGTAAAAGGCATTGCCTTGATCCAACCTGCAACAAAAAGGGTCACTACACATAGTAGTGACCCTTTTTGTTAGCAATGAAACAGCTTACTGCGTTACTTCGATGCTGATCCGGCGGCCTTTGATGGTGTTGCCTTCCATGGCATCAACCACGCGGTTGGCTACGTCTTTCGGCACGTCGACGTAGGTATACTTGTCGAAAATATCGATGCTACCGATCATGCTGCCCGAAATGTTGGCTTCGCCCGCAATGGCCCCAACGATGTCGCCCGGACGCACAAAATCTTTGCGGCCAATGCTCACCATCAGGCGGGTCATGTTGGCTTCACGCTCACGCGGAGCGCGGTCACGGTCCGATGATTTGCGGTCTTCGCCACCCCGGTCGCGGTCGTTAAAACGCGGGCGGTCGTTATCGCGGTCGTTGAAACGGGGACGGTCACTGGTAGCAGCGCGGTCACGGTCTCCAAAACGTGGGCGGTCGTTATAACTGCCCCGGTCGCTACCCTTGTCACGGTCGCCGAATCGCGACGAGCTGCCCCGGTCCGGTCCGTCGTTACGGTTGCGGTCAAAACGCCCGGCTCCGGCTCCACGTCCGTCGCGGTCAGCGTAGCGGTCGCGGCCTTCGGTGCGCTCCTTCCGGCGGTCATCGCCGAGGGTGAGGTCCTGATCGGCAAATTCGTTTTTCTCCATTCCCATGCTCTGCTTCACCAGCGCACCTACAATCTGCTCGGTCGAGAAACCGGCGTGCTGCAACTGCGTCAGGGTGTCGTCGTACAGGTTCAGGTCTTTGCTCTCCTGAATGGTTTTCTGTACCTGCTCGATAAAGCGGGCCTTACGAATACCTACGATGTCTTCAAACGACGGAATCACGCCTTTTTCAACCCGTACTTTCGTGTAGTTCTGGATGTCGCGGAAGCGGTATTTCTCATCGCGGCCAACCATCGAGAACGCCCGGCCACTTTTGCCGGCGCGGCCCGTGCGGCCAATGCGGTGTACGTAATACTCTTCGTCGAGCGGAATGTCGTAGTTGATAACCGCGTCCACGTCGTCTACGTCGATGCCCCGTGCGGCTACGTCGGTAGCAACCAGAATGCTGGTGGTACCGGAGCGAAACTTGCCCATGACGTTATTACGCTGTGCCTGCCGCAGATCGCCGTGCAGCCCCTCGGCCTGGTAGCCCCGGATTTGCAGGTCTTCCACAATCTCGTCAACCTTCCGCTTGGTGTTGCAGAACACGAGCAGCAGTTTGAGATCGTACATGTCGATCAGGCGGCACATTACCTCGACTTTGGCCTTCGGCTTCACTTCGAAAAATACCTGCTCGATATTGGTAGCGGTCAGTTCTTTCTTGACCACTTTCACCAGTACCGGATCGTTCTGGAATTTCTGGGTGATCTGCAGGATTGGCTTCGACATCGTAGCCGAGAACAGAATCGTCTGCCGCTCATCGGGCATTTCTTCCAGAATGCTTTCAATGTCTTCGCGGAAACCCATGTCGAGCATCTCATCGGCTTCGTCAAGAATCATCATCTTCACGTTGTCGAGTTTCAGCGTATTGCGTCGCATGTGGTCCATGACGCGACCGGGCGTGCCGATTACGATATGCACCCCGGTTTTAAGCGACCGAATCTGCCGATCAATGGAGTCGCCCCCGTAAATGGCTTCGATGCGGATACCACGCTTGTATTTGGCGAGTTTCTTGATCTCTTCGGCTACCTGTAGTGCCAGTTCGCGGGTGGGGCAGAGCACGAGTGTCTGCACCGACCGGTCCTGCACGTCAATCAGGTCAAGGGCGGGAATACCGAAGGCTGCCGTTTTGCCGGTACCCGTCTGCGCCTGTCCAATTACGTCGCGACCAGCCAGAATGGGTGGAATGGCCTCGGCCTGAATCGGCGATGGGCTTGTAAAACCCATGTCGGTCACGGCCCGTAAAATCTCGTCGGAAATGTCGAGGTCGGCGAACAGAATCTGGTTTGGATCGGCGGATGCCGGAGCGGGCTGTTCGGCAACGGGTTGTGCTGGAGCGGGCTGTCCCGGAACGGCTGGCTTTAGCTTCGGCGCGTCGGCAGGTTTAGCTTCGGCCGTCGGCGTTTCAGGTACCGTAATGACTTCGGCTACCTGCTGCGCTACTTCAGCAGCAGAGACGGGCGTCTCGCTGTCATCGTCCGTTGCATCCATGGACGTTTCGGCCACAACAGACGTTTCAACTTTCGCTTTCCTGGTCTTAACGGGTTTGTCTGGTTGGGCCGCTTCTGTTATATCTGCTACGCCGGTATCTGCCAGCACCGCTTCTACTGGAACGGATTCGGTGGTAGCGGTGGCTTTTTTCTTTGTTGTTTTTGCTTTGGCGATTACGCCCTGAAGTGCTTCACCCTCGTCGGTAATGTTGGCGTCGGCAGCAAGTTGCGCCAGCAGGAGGTCGTCCTGCTCTTCTGTTTTTGATTTTTTGGTTTTCATCACTTGTTAGAAAGTTTGTGTATTAACTTTCCAAGCAAAGACGAGTGTGTGCTGGCGAACAGCGCGTATAGCCCAGTGTAAATTGCCCAACGACCCCTCAGGGTCTTAGCCGATCCATCCCCAGCCTGTCATAGGGGAGAAGATGCCAGAAAATTAACCGATTAGCCCACGCGCGGAATAGTCGCTTTGAGTTGTTCCAATCCATGGAACGTCCAGCCAGAAACCCATCTGTACATCCGTACAAAGTTCTGTCAGACCTAACTCAGCGTGTAAAAAAGGAGAGAGACAGAAACGCGACGGATGCCGCTTGTAAAATCTGGTGCAAAAGTAAGGGTATTGTGCCAGAAAAGCAAGTAGGGGTGGTATTAAATTGTATTTATTTTAGAATCTGCCTGAAATTGGTATTAACCCAACCTTCTTTTGTGTTTAACCGGTATGAATCCAGTAATTGCCAAATACCTCATGTTCGCTGGTGTTGCTTTGCTGCTCGTTGGCGCGGCCTTCTACTTCTTCGGCGATAAGCTGACCTGGCTGGGGCGTTTGCCCGGCGACATTCGTATCGACCGTAAAGACGGGGGCGGGTTTTACGGTCCGATCGTGACCTGCATCGTGCTAAGCCTGCTGCTAAATCTGATTATCGTTCTGATCCGGCGTTTTTTCGGGTAGTGGCCGGGCTGGTTTTAGCGGGCTTTGCGTCAGGATCGTAGGTGAGTTTTTGCAGGTAAAATACTTCGCGTTGTTTAGTAAAGTTGCCCGATGCCGCAATTTTCTGGAAACCACAGGCCAGGAAATGCCGATCATGCCAGGCCATCAGATTGTTCTGTGCCGAGTAGGTAATCCGCTCATCGCTGGCGTTGGTCTGGAGTTTAATATTCTCGCTTTGGGTCAGCACCTTGTTTTTCTGAATGACTTCGGTCGTGATTTCTCCTTCGTTGGGGTAGGCCAGCACCATGCGGTCGCCCTGCTGCGAGAGCTGTACCATCTCGGTCAGGTCAGGGCTAACCAGTTCTTTGATGGGCAGGCAGTTGTCCCACAGGAACTTGCCGCTGTTGTCGAAGCCGCACACAAAGGCGTGGGTGTACCGAAAGCCATCGTAGCGGTCGGCTCCGCGCAGGTAGCCACCGTAGGCCAGACTGCCGCCCCGATACTGCGGGTAATAGACTTCAGCAACGAGCGTAAACCCGTCAGACGAAGGCAGCAGGTCATGGACTAGCAGGCGGTAGCGGAATTTATAATCTTTGCCTTCGTCTTTTTTGCGTTTGGCTTTTGCCAGCAGTTTCTCCTGCCGTTTGGGTTTGAGGTAGTTGAAGAAATTCTGGAGTTCCGAAAACTCGATGTACTGCATATTTTTCACCGCTTCGGCCGATACATCGGCGGAGAGTTCATCGGGCTGATGGTGCCGGATGCGGGTCACGTACACGCCCTGCGAATACGGCGTGCAGTCGGTTGAATAGTTGCCCACCAGCAGGGATTCCTGATCGTTGACGGGCAGGAGTTTGCCCGAAATCAGGCTGTTGGTGGCTTTGTCGAAGTTGACTACCCGGAGGAGTTTACTGTCATAGCCGTACGTGCGGATCGAAAACGCGCAGCGTCGGCGGGTGGAGTGGATCAGTACGTTTACCTCCCGGCGGGCTTCGTTGAGTTCCAGACTGCTGATTTCCAGATGGTTGACGTATAGGCCGGGTAACACCTTCGATGTGCCATCGAAAAACGAGAATGCCATTACTACGGGCCGTTGGTTTCGATAGCCGCTCACGTACGCCTGACTACCCATGACCTTGAAGCCCAGCACGTCGAACTGATCGAGCAGAATCCCGTCGATACTTTGCATGGTACCGTCCTCAATATTGAGTTTCAGGAACCGAAACCGATTGCTGTCGTATTCGCGAAATAGGTGATAAACGTATTGCTGACTGTGGTATGAAAGCAGCGGCTGAAACTGAATGTCCTGTTTGATCGTCGTTTGCCAGAGCGGTTTCAGATTGGTGTCAAATTTCTGAAACGAGAACTGGGACGCTGAATTGTTGAAAAAACTGCCCGTCCGAATGGTCATCAGTACCCCCCGATCGTCGAGGGGCGTTACGTCGAAGGCTTCAGCCTCGGTGGGGTTCGATGGGATCTCGATCCGTACCGACTGTGCTAACTGAGCGCGGGCTGTAGATATGGATAGATGAATCAGCAGGATGAGGAGAGGGCGAAGCATAAAGTAAATTTAGGAAATGTAGCGGGTTGTCAGGCAAAGACACGTGGAGAAACAGGATAACAGGCTGTCATAAGAAAACGGATTACTGATTTTATTTGCCGGTCGGTACGTCTTTGCCAACGAATCAATTTTCCTGCCAGCGACATTATTTCGAGATTATCCCCAACTTTACCCCTCGTCGGCAGCGGTAGCATTGATTCGTCGCTTCGACAAAATTAATCTTGAATCAATCCAAAAAATCACCAATCCAATGACTACTGAATCTGCCGCCCGCTTTGCACCCGGCGTTGTCACCGGCAACACCGTAACCGAATTGTTTCGCCACGCCAACGATAACGATTATGCCCTGCCGGCTGTCAACGTCGTTGGTACCGACTCGGTGAACGCCGTGCTGGAAACAGCCAAAGCCGTTAACTCGCCCGTAATCATTCAATTCTCCAACGGGGGCGGCATCTTTTACGCGGGTAAAGCACTCTCGAACGACGGACAGCAGGCGGCCATTGCCGGGTCCATTTCGGGGGCTATGCACGTGCATCACGTAGCTGAACTGTATGGCGTTCCCGTTATTCTGCATACCGATCACTGTGCCAAGAAACTGCTGCCCTGGATTGACGGCCTGCTGGCCGCTGGCGAAAAGCATTTCGAGCAAACCGGTAAGCCGCTGTATTCGTCGCATATGCTTGATCTGTCGGAAGAACCCATCGAAGAGAATATCGAAACCTGCGCGAAGTATTTTGAGCGGATGGCCAAAATCGGCATGACGCTGGAAATTGAACTCGGCGTTACGGGTGGCGAAGAAGACGGCGTTGACAATACTGACGTGGACGACAGCAAACTATACACCCAGCCGTCGGAAGTGGCATACGCCTACGAGGAGCTGAGTAAAATCTCGCCAAACTTCACCATTGCGGCTGCCTTTGGCAACGTACACGGTGTGTATAAGCCTGGCAATGTGAAGCTGCAGCCCATCATCCTGAACAACTCGCAGCTGCACATTCAGGAGAAATACAAAACGGCAGAACGCCCGGTGAATTTCGTTTTCCACGGTGGGTCGGGCAGCAGCCGGGAGGAAATCCGGGAAGCCATCCGTTACGGTGCCGTAAAAATGAACCTGGATACCGACATGCAGTGGGCCATGTGGGAAGGCATTCTGAAGTACTACAAATCGAAGGAAGGCTACCTGCAAACGCAGTTGGGTAGCCCCGATGGTGCCGATTCGCCCAACAAGAAATATTACGACCCGCGCGTGTGGCTCCGTAAAGGCGAAGAAAGCATGGTGCAGCGGCTGAAAGTAGCCTTTGAAGATCTCAACTGTATCAACCGGCTCGCGTAATTTCTTGGCTGACGCAGAAGTGGCTCCCTTTAGGGCGGGGGGCCACTTCTGCGTCAGCTAAGACCCAAACCCTAAAATAATCCCTGTCCGAATAACGTATCGACGGAGACGGGTTCGTTGTGCAGAATCAGGAAATAGATTAATCCGGCCAGCACCAGATAGCTAATGGCGAGCCATTTCTTTTTCTGGGCGAACTCAACCGGTTGATGATAGTAGTCATAGACCATCGACGCCGACAGTCCGGCTACCATTAAAAAGAAGGCGAATACGCCAAAATCGGTCCGGTACAGGCTAAAAGACTGCATAAACCGCGCACCCGATACAATGTACAACAGCCAGCAACCAAAACCCGCCCGGTAGAGATAGGCACTCAGCCGCCGGTCGTTTTTGAGGTCGAAAATGTCATCGGTGAATTTTTCGGACATGACACTGTTTAGTTAGCGTACCTGAAAGTACGAACGATACCCAATAAACGCAAAAAACAGCATGACTGATTCACAAGCCGTTGACGCTCCCACAGATTACCAGACTATGCAGGTCGAACTCGTCCGGGTGGATGATGCCTTCCATTTTGAAGCCACCGGGCAGTCGAATGTAACGCAGCATATCGACGGTTCGGTCGATATTGGTGGACACAACGCCGGGGCGCGACCCATGGAGATGCTGCTGATGGGCCTGGCGGGTTGCTCGGCCATCGACGTGATTCTGATTCTGAATAAGCAAAAGCAGGTGATCGAGGATTTTCGCATGACGGTCGATGGCCTGCGCGAAAAAGGGGCCACGCCCGCGCCGTTTCAGAAAATCCACATCACGTATAAACTCAAAGGGCAACTCGACCCCGACCGCGTTAAACGCGCCGTTGATCTGTCGATGGATAAATACTGCTCAGCCACGGCGCAACTACGACCTTCGGCGGCCATTACGTTCTCGATAGAACTGAGTTGAACAACACCGTCAGCATTCGCGCAAATTCGGTTTGTACGGGTGCGTCGATACTGACGGTTTCGTTTGTTAGCGGATGCTGAAACCGGAGCTGCCGGGCGTGGAGCAGCATGGTGTTCATATCGAATTGCTCCAGAAAAAGCCGGTTCTGTTTATTACAGCCGTGGGGCCGGTCGCCAATAATGGGATGGAGTACGTGGGCCAGATGTTTGCGGAGCTGGTGCATTCGGCCCGTTTCGGGCGTTAGCTCCACCAGCGAATACCGCGACGTTTCGTGTTTGCCGAAGGGCAGCGGAATCTCGGTACGCTGCCTTGTTTTCAGATGCGTCACAGCTTCCTGCAAAACCCCCGCGCCGTTCCCGTCGTCGCGCCGGAGTGGGTAGTCAATCGTCAGCGTGTCGGGTGTGTAGCCGCGCACAATGGCGAGGTACGTTTTGTGGGTTTGCCCGTTCATAAACTGCTGCTGCATAGCGGCATTCATGGCTTCGGTAAGGGCAAATAGCAACACTCCGCCCGTTTTGCGGTCGAGCCGGTGTACGGGATAGACGCGCTGCCCCAACTGGTTGCGCAAAAGCTGCACGGCAAACTCGCTGGCGTCGGCGGCAATGGGCGAACGATGCACCAGCAGGCCATGCGGTTTATTGATGGCCACCAGCACATCGTCCTGATACAGGATGGGTAAGGGAACAGGTTCAGTTACGTCACTCATGCCGGAAAATCCGCGCTGGCTTTTATTTCGTCGATTTGTTTGAGGTGCCGCACCGGGTGCAGACCCAGCACAAGCAGGGCCTGGTACGTGTCGATCCAGCCAAACGCCGGGTGCCGGGCAAAGTGGGTTCTCAGGTTTTCGGTCGCGTTTTCAACAACGCTCAGGTTGGCCGTACGCGCCTGTTCAAACGCATCCAGCGCCCCCGAAACCGACGCAAACTGGCCTGCCGGAACAACGGGTTCAGGAGCAGGAAGCGTCATATTGCGACTCCGGACGGCTTTAATAATGTCGAGGTCTGATACGCGGATTTCGGCGCGTTTGTCAGGGTTATCCGGGTAGCTCAATCCCTTCTGAATGCCCTGAAACATGGCTGATTCAACCAGGACGATGTGTTCGATATTCTCGCCGATAGACCAGCGGTTGGGGCTGGCTTTATAGGCAAGCTGAGCATCTGTCAGATTTGCTGCGGCAGCGCGGAGGCTGGCAGGACCGGTAGTTAGCAGGTCGAGGAGGTAAGCGCGCTGTTCGTCGGTGACGATGGCGGGGTCCTGGGCGGTGGGGAACATAGCTGCGGGTAAAATTGGTATACAGCAAAAGTACGGTTATTCGTCACGCATCAAACCATCCGGTTGCGCAGTGGTTCTACACGGGTATCATTCCCATATCATGGACACACTTGTTAGCTTACTCGCCCTGATTATTGGTGCTCTTTTCATTGTCTGGCTGATCTGGTGGTACGTAAAGCGTCAGAAAACCACCAACGAACCTGCCCCGCCATTACCACCGTCGTATCCTGACCTGCTGACTAAACACGTAGGGTATTACCGGGATTTACCCGACGACAAAAAGCAGGAGTTCGAAACCCGCGTCAGCCAATTTCTGGCCCGCATCACCATCGAAGGGGTGGGCGTTACCGTAAATGACACAGACCGCGTACTCGTAGCCAGTAGTGCCATTATTCCTATCTTCGGCTTTGCCAACTGGGATTATTACCGCCTGACCAACGTGGTGCTGTACGACGGAAACTTCAGTAAAGATTTTGACGAAACCAGCGAACGGAACGTACTCGGTATGGTAGGGCAGGGGGGCGCGCTGCAAAGTTCGATGGTCCTTTCCAAACCGGCCCTGCACGCGGGCTTCGACATCGACAGCAGTAAATCGAACACCGGCATCCACGAGTTCGTCCACCTGCTCGATCAGGCCGACGGGGCCGCTGATGGATTGCCCGAATACCTCCTCGACAAAGACCACGTGAAGCCCTGGCTGAAACTGATTCACACCAAAATCAACGAAATAAAGGCCAACCAATCCGATATTGACCCATATGGCATAACCAACGAAGCCGAGTTCTTTGCCGTTACGTCGGAGTATTTCTTCAAACGACCCGATCTGTTGCAGGAAAAACATCCTAAACTCTTTGCCCGGCTGGAAGAGATATTTCAGCAAAACCCCACCGAGCCGGATAAACACATTGACGAAACGGACTAAGATGACTGTGCAGGGCTGCACCTCGCTTTACCGGGCTACCTCGATTTTATATTTCTTTCCCTTCATTTTCTCATCACGTATGCGGGCCAGCAGTGGCTCTACGCGGTCGCGCTTCACGGCTACGAACGACATAAAGTCCTGCACGTCGATACGGCCCAGCTCGGCTTTGTCGAGTTGCCCCTTCTGCATACAGAAGCCTGCAATATCGCCTTTGCTGAGTTTGTTTTTTCTGCCGCCACTGATGTACAGCGTCACAAAGTCGGGCGGGGCGGGTAGGGAATAGGTTCGGTTTGAGGGCAGGATTTCTTCGTCCATATCGGCAGGCAGGTACTCAGGTCGGGGCTGGTTGCGGGTCAGCATGACGTAGGCGGTACCAGTGGCGTGCATCCGGGCGGTGCGGCCATTGCGATGGATAAACTCGTGTTCGTGGCGGGGTAGCTGGTAATGAATTACATGCGGCATATCGGGAATATCCAGCCCGCGGGCTGCCAGATCGGTTGTAACGAGGTATGAGACGCTGCCGTTTCGGAACCGGATCAGGGCGCGTTCACGGTCGGGTTGCTCCATCCCGCCGTGGTACGTCGTTGCCGACAGCCCCCGCTCATTAAGCAGCGCACTGACATACTCGGCAGTATGGCGGAGGTTGGCGAAGATCAGGGCCCCGCCTGGATTGGCCCCGCCTGGATTGGCCCCGCCTGGATTGGCCCCGCCTGGACTGGCCCCGCCTGGACTGGCCCCGCCTGGATTGGTCGCATCGTTGCCAAACGAACACAGCAGCCGGACCAGCGTGTCGGGTTGATCGTCTTCGCTGGCGTACACGACTCGCATCGTCAGGTTGGCAGGTTGCTCACTGTCTTCCGTAAAGTCCAGCGTTTGTGGCTTGTTAAGCCGGACGAAACCGGGAATAGCAACACCCGCCGTGGCCGATACCAGCACCCGCTTCCGCAAACCCGTCAGGCCACTTACAATGAATTCCATCTGGTCGTGAAAGCCCAGCTCAAGCGATTTGTCGAACTCGTCCAGCACGAGTGTATGAATGTCGTCGGGCGAGAACGACTGCCGGTCGAGGTGGTCGGCAATTCGTCCGGGCGTGCCAATGAGCAGCGCGGGTGGATTGCTGAGGTTGTTTATTTCGGTGTCGATGGGATGGCCGCCGTAACAGGTGTTGACCTTGAAGCCGGTGCCCATTGTTTTCCAGACCTGCTCGATTTGCAGGGCCAGCTCGCGCGAGGGGGTCAGGATGAGGCACTGCACCGTGCGCAAATCAGCGTTGAGTAATTGCGCAATGGGCAGTAGAAACGCCAGTGTTTTGCCGGAGCCGGTGGGGGCCATCAGCAGCGTATCGGTATCATCCAGAATGGCGGTTTGCGCGGCTTCCTGCATTGGATTCAGCGCGTCGATGCCAAGATTGTTGAGTAAATTCAGTTGTAAATCGGGTGTCATGCCCCGAAGGTACGACGCCGGGATTAGAGTTACCTTTGCGTAATTTCAACAGTAACTTTCTAACACAGAGGAACAGAGTATTTTCACAGAGAGATAGAGTTGTCTGCTCGTGAAATTTGATAGCCTGTTGTCCTTTTTCTCCCGCTCCGGCGTACCGGTGAAAACCTCCGTTCCCTCTGTCGGTCCGCCGATGCGGTTAAATCTTCTTTTATGACTTTCGCTGATCTCAACCTCAATAAACCGCTGCTTAACGCTCTCGCAGACCTCGGTTATACGACACCCACCACTATCCAGGCCAACGTCTTTTCCGTGGCTATGTCGGGCCGCGACGTGTGCGGCATTGCGCAGACGGGTACCGGCAAAACCATTGCGTATCTGCTGCCCTGCTTGCGTCAGTGGCAGTTTCAGGCCGCTCAGACGCCCCAGATTCTCATCATCGTACCTACCCGCGAACTGGTGGTGCAGGTGGCCGAAACCGTGCGCGAACTGACGCAGTACATGAACGTGCTGACGGTGGGTGTGTATGGGGGCGTGAACCTGAAACCCCAGGCCGCAGAGGTGCAGCAGGGAGCCGACGTACTGGTAGCCACGCCGGGCCGCTTGGTCGATTTGCTGATGAGCGGGGCCGTAAAGATGAAGGCCCTCAAACGACTCGTTATCGACGAAGTGGACGAGATGCTGAACCTCGGCTTTCGGACGCAGCTCAAAACAATTCTGGATTTGCTGCCCGTTAAACGGCAGAATTTGCTCTTTTCGGCCACGCTCACCACTGAGGTGTCGGACCTGATGGACACGTTTTTCACGAACCCCGTCCGGGTCGAAGCCGCGCCCGCTGGCAGTGCCGTTGACACCATTGAACAGCGGGGCTATGCCGTGCCGAATTTCTACACCAAACTGAACCTGCTGAACCTCCTGCTCCGGCGCGATGCCGACATGACGAAGGTGCTGCTGTTTGTCTCGACCAAGAAATTAGCCAACGAACTGTTCGATCTGCTGGAAACCGATTTTGCGGAACAGTTGGGCGTTATTCACGGGAACAAAGCCCAAAATCAGCGGTTCGACGCCGTTGACCGCTTCACCGACGGTACGTTCCGCATCCTGATTGCCACGGATATTGTGGCGCGGGGCATCGACGTAGCGGGCGTGAGTCACGTGATGAATTTCGATTTGCCCGAAACGCCCGAAAACTACGTGCATCGCATTGGCCGCACGGGCCGCGCCGACCGTCCGGGCATTGCCATCTCGTTTATCACCCCCGCCGAAGCCGACCGGCAAACGGCTATCGAAGCGGTTATGAACGCCCAAATCCCCATGCTGCCCCTGCCCGAAAATCTGGCCATCTCCGACGAGCTGACCGACGATGAGCAGCCGAAAATAAACATGAAGATCATTGAGCCGAAGCCAAAACGTGAAGACGCCGGCGCGGCTTACCACGAAAAATCGGCGAAGAATCAAAAAGTAAACGTCCGGCGCGACATTGCCGCCGAGAAGATGCTCAAATACGGTAAGCCGATTAGAAGGAGCGGAAAGAAGTGACACCCCACCCCAACCCCTCCCCCGAAGGGAGGGGCCAAAACCATCCGGGTCTGAAAGCCCCTCCTTTCGGGGGAGGGGTTGGGGTGGGGTGCTACTTCCAGTCTGAATATTTTTGCTTCTGCTTTTTACCCGTTTCCGGCTTTGACGTACCCAGCAGCCGCTCAGCGAGGTCGGGGCGGTTGAGTTTGGCCAGACGGTTTCTGATCCAGTCTTTGTGTTCGGGTTTGTACCAGAAAAAGTACCGATTCTGCGCCTGTTTTTCCTCGCGGGTTTTAACCGTTTTTATCGGCTTCAGCGTGTACGGATGAACACCGGTGTAGTAGATAACCTCGGCCACGGTCATGGGCGTGGGTGTGAAATCCTGCACCTGTTCGAGCTGGAAACCGAGGTCTTTGGTTTCGGCGGCTAAATTGGCCATGTCCTGCTCCTCGCAGCCGGGGTGCGACGAAATGAAGTACGGAATCAGCGGCTGGCTCAGGCCAAACTTCTCCTGAATCTTATCGTATTTCTGCTTGAACAGCTTGAAATATTTGAACGACGGCTTCCGCATTACCCGCAGCGTATCGTCGGCGGTGTGTTCGGGGGCTACCTTCAACCGACCCGATACGTGACGCGTAACGAGCTGCTCCAGATATTCGTCGTGGTTGCCGTCCTGGTTGTTCTTGTTGAAATCATCGACCAGCAAATCGTACCGGACGCCGGAGCCGACAAACGCTTTTTTGATGCCGGGCATCGCATCGACCTTCTTGTAAATCTCCGTCATCGGCTTGTGCGACGTGTCGAGGTTCGAGCAGATGACCGGGTGTATGCAGCTTGGACTCTGGCAGCGGGCGCAGATGGCCTCGTCTTTACCCTTCATCTTGTACATATTGGCCGACGGCCCGCCGAGGTCCGAAATGTAGCCCTTGAACTCCGGATGCTTCGTAATTTCCTCGACTTCTTTCAGCACCGATTTCTCCGACCGCGACGCAATGAACTTGCCCTGGTGCGCCGAAATGGTGCAGAAGCTACACCCGCCGAAACAGCCCCGGTGCATATTGACCGAAAACTTAATCATGTCGTAGGCCGGAATAGGCCCGCGCTTCTTGTATTTCGGGTGCGGCATGCGCGTGTACGGCAGATCGAACGACTGGTCGATTTCGGCTTCTTCCATCGTTTTGAACGGTGGGTTGATGACCAGCGTCTGCTTGCCGGTAACCTGAAGAATCCGATTGGCCTGCCACTTGTTCGACTCGACCTCCACGATTTTAAAGTTGGCCGCGTACTTCATTTTATCTTTCAGACACACCTCATGGCTGGCCAGTTCGACCGAGTTCCAGCCGTTGTAGTCGCGCAGTTCAGTGGTGTTGTCGTGCATGAACGCCACCTGATTGATGGTACGCATGGACGTGAACGGAACGCCTTTGCGGGCCAGTTTCAGAATCTCGCGCAGGGGTTGTTCTCCCATGCCGTAGACCAGCATATCGGCCCCCGAATCGGCTAGGATAGACGGCATTAGCCGGTCCTGCCAGTAATCGTAGTGCGTAACCCGGCGCAGGGATGCTTCAATGCCGCCGAGCAGCACCGGTACGTCGGGGTAGAGTTCTTTCAGGATTTTGGTATAGACCGTACTGGCGTAATCGGGCCGGAAACCGGCTTCGCCACCGGGCGTGTAGGAGTCGTTGGAGCGTCGGCGTTTGTTGGCCGTGTAGTGGTTCACCATCGAATCCATGCAACCCGCCGTAACGCCGAAGAACAGATTGGGGCGGCCAAACTTTTTGAAATCCCGGAGGTCGTCCTTCCAGTTGGGCTGGGCCACAATAGCGACCCGCAGCCCCTCGCTTTCCATGATACGCCCAATAACAGCGGTGCCGAAGGAGGGGTGGTCGACGTAGGCATCGCCCGAAACGAGCACAATGTCTACGCTGTCCCAGCCGCGCTTTTCAACTTCGTTCATTGTCAGCGGCATCCAGTCGGTAATCGGGCGTTCAAACATATAGCAGTAAATTGTCTATCTGCAAAACAGCGAATACCGTAAATAATTCACCCGTTAGCTGCCAAAGGAGATAATCTTGGCGGCAATTTCTCCCAAACCCCCACACCGCCGGGCCGTTGTACCGGAGCCAGAGAGCTGGGGGGGCGGGTTTGAGAAAAGTCCCGCCTACTTCCGAGCCGCAGAGGCTTTGTGGCCGGGTGCCTGGTAGCTGATTTTGAACAGCGTACCGTTCAGGTCGTCCGTAACGTAGAGCGAACCGTCGGGACCCTGGGCCAGCCCACACGGACGGTGCTGCACGGGTCCGGTGGGTTTCTCCAGATCGGTACCGGCAAAATTATCGGCGAAGATCTCCCACGGGCCCGACGGTTTGCCATTTTTGAACGGAACAAACCCGACCAGATAGCCTTTGTGCAGCGCCTGCGACTGGGCGTGGAAGGCAATGAACGCACCGTTCCGGTATCGCTCAGGGAAGGCCGTGCCGGTATAGAACAGCAGCCCGTTCGGACCCAGATGCGCCGGAAAAGCCGCTACCGGATCAATGGTTTTGGCCGTGCTCGTCTTTTTGCCATCGCCCCCGTACTCCGGTGCCAGCATTTTCTTCTTCTGGAGATGGTCGTAATACAGGTAAGGCCAGCCCGCATCGTCGCCCTGATGCAACTCGTACATCGTTTCGGCGGGGAGTTCGGCGCTCTGCTGTGGGGTGTAGTAATTGCCGTAAAAATCATCGAACGCACCGCGGCCGTGCTGCATCACAAACAGCGAGTTGGTTTGGCTGTTCCAGTCGAGGCCGACTACGTTTTTCAGGCCGGTGGCGTAGCGCGTACCACTGGCAAAGGATTGGTTGAGTTCGTCGGCTTTAAACCGCCAGATTCCGGCGGCCGAATCCAGCAGGGAGCAGGGCATCATGCCTTTGCCCGTGCCCGGCTCCCGGCACCGGTCGTTGTCCGACGCAATGTTGACGTACAGGTTTCCCTGCCTGTCAATCGCAATCGACTTCGACTTGTCGCGGGCTTTTTCGCGCAGGCCCGACACCAGTTTTTCGGGTTGGTCGGGGGCTATGACTTCCTCGCTGTCGTTGAGTTTATACCGGTAGATGCTGTTGTTCGACGATGCGTACAGATACCCGTTGTTGATCAGGATGCCCGTGCCGGGATAATCGCCGAAGCCAACCCGCTCATCAATAACGCCATCGTGGTTGGTGTCGCGCAGGCGATAAATGCCTTTGCCTTCTTTCAGCCCCGCCAGCTTTACGTAGATGTCGCCGGTTTTGCTGATGGCAATGTGCCGGGCCGATCCCAGCTCCTGCGCGACGATCGTGGCCGAAAATCCTGCCGGGAGTTTAACAACCGCCGGATCAGCGGTCCGTTTGGCGCCCGGTTTGGTGGGGGCAATTGGTGTGGAAAAGCCCGTTGTGCTGTTGAGGGTCAGCAGCGCGGTAAGGAGACAGGCAACAGAACGAAGCGGTTTGTTCATGGATCATTGGTTTAACTCTGCATTAAAAACACGATCATCCCTGAATACTACCCGGCAACCGGGCGTGTTTTCCTGTTTCCCGGCACGAACGAACCGGGTTGCTAAAGGCCCGGTAAACTAACGCTGGCTACAGCCTGTGGGTGCTGGTTTACCCCTTGAGACAACACCGATGCCTGGATGGATTGCTCGTTGAGGTGAAGAAACTGCTTACGAGTCTCGTCCTGCATGAAGTTTTTAACGTCCTGTTCCGAGTTGAACTACACCAGGTGTATCTCGTAAGGCTTGTCGATCTGATGGTCGATAAACGCGCCATCGGCTGGCCTTTCCTAACGAACCGCGCGGCCTGTTGACCGAAACCCACCCCGCAAACACTATTTGTTCGGTTCGCCCAACGCCAACGGGTGTTGATGGTACGCGAAATAACTCACTGAATAAAAGTCACTTGAACCTTTACACACCTGCCTGAGTTGGGCTGAAAAGCTTCCTCACCGGCGTGCATCTTGTCAGCGGGAGCCTGCCCACGCGGAGCGCACAACAACCCACAATCCAAACTTTTTCACGCTGACAAGCGAAGCTCAACAACGCACGTCAACTTTTTTTATATCGAGCCTTGTCAAGGGCTATGTTGTCGAGCCAAGCGACCTGTCGGCGAGAGCTGAGCGAAGGAGTGCCAGACTTAACAAACCGGGGCGTTTAGGTTGTCGACCGGAAGCTCAACAACGAGCCTATAGTTTTCCCTCTTCTATATTAAAAATTCTCTCCATGTACTCACTAAAGTTATCGTCACCAACATTTGCGGCAAATAGGTTTGGGCTAAAGCTATTCGTGTCCTTAACATAGGTTTCGAACTGCGACCAGGGAAAATTAACTCCAGGGTCACTGCGTCTGCCTGGGTCTAATTTCGCGTGAGATACGACATCACTTAAATTAGGATATTTTGCCCAACAATATCTTACAATAGCAGCTGTAATTTTTATTTGCCAATCAGAGAAAAAGTCAGAAATTTCTTGGTTATTAACAACTTCAATTCCGAGTGACCAGTGATTTACCCTTTTCATTCCATCATTTACATCTGGGTGGAACTTATCCTTCAGCACATGATGCGCTGCTAATGATTCAGGGACACAGGCCCATACATTTTTTTCATGTTGTTCTTCATTCTCGTCTGGAATCAACCAATGAAAGCTTCCTTCCCCAATTTTCATTTGAGAAATAGCGCCGGATGAATTAGAACCAGCGGTAGCATGTATTACAACTGCTTTAATCCCATTGATTGGATGGTAAATCCTTTTGGTTGTAGAAACTGGCCAATAGTCTTTAACTCCAGGATACCATATTTCTGGTATGGGACTCATAAATTTGGGCCTATCTTGGTTAGATAGCTTAAAATGAAAGGTTTGTGGATTTGCAGACATATTTTAAAAGTTTAGAAGTAAACAGTAAATTTTACAAATGAAGCTTTTTATCAATTAATTACTTCAATTGATGACCCTGCTTTAATTAAAATAGTGCCTTGATTGCTATCTGGATAAGTAGCGAAAACAGTTTTTAACCGGATTACTCCTACTCCTTCAATGGGTCTTGGGATATTAAAATCACGACTAATTGAATGTATTTGAACATCCTTCCTATTGACCTTTTCGTCAAGGAACATTATTTGATCAATAAATAACTGACATTGAAACCATACACCTACGACATGTGGGTAGTTATTCTGCAGCTCTTGAATGGCTAAATTGAGATTTACTCTTATAGTCACTGAATCACCTATTGGCAATCCTACGAACTTGCAACCTGTGCTAAACTGTTCAATTGGGACAGATTCGTCTCCTTTCCATGTACAGCTTAAAACCGGTTGTGGCTCAACTTTAGGTATTACAGGTAGTTTTTCCCTAAAAATTAATTTTTCCAATTCTTCAAAAACTGTTTCCTCCTCGTTAGCATCAGTAGTAACGTCATAATACCGTTTTATTTTTCTTAACAACTTATTCTTGTACAATTTTCTTTCCACCGTACATGTTTCAAGTTCTTCAATCTGATCCTGATTAATATCAGCAATGCCTCGCAGTTTATTAATTAACACCAATTCTGCATCTATCTGAAAATACTTTTCTAAAAATAATTTCGACGCTTCTATGTTTAAAAGAACTGAGTAGTTATCCAATTGCGGGTAGTGGGTAGTTTGGAATCTTAGTACAGTGGCATCGGCTTTTGATAAGTCTTTTATGAATGTACTTAATTTGGCCTGAAGCGACTCCAAATCAGTGAATGCAATCGATTCTGGACCTTGTTTATCTCCATATACAATCATCTTTACACTAAGCCTTTGAGAAGCAGAGGCTGAAGTGACTAAACTAGTAAAAGTAGATGTAACTTTTCCGCTAGCCTTAAGTGCTTTCATTGATGCCTCCACTTCAATAGACATTTTATTTTTTTCTTCTATTGTATTAGCGGTAAACTCGTACTTAATTAGGACTTTGTTGCCAAACGTAAGGGAAGATACGAAGGAATCACCATAGGTAGCAATAAACTTTGTTGGTTGGGTTAGAATCTCCTCAGCGCTTGCTTTGAAAGTAATGTCATTAAGTTCATTACTTGAGTAGTATTTTTCACAAATAACAAGCCACACAATTGATAAGTCTTGAGAATAACTAAAGTCTTCTAATTTAAAAGTCGCTTTCCCTTTGTAAGCAAGATACTTGGCCTGAACACTTATATCAAATTGTAAATCTTCTAATAAGTTGGTTTTACTTTCCACCATGAATGCATCAAAGCTATAATTAGATGCAGTATTTTCAACACTACCCTCAACCTTTAATACATCTAATTTTTCGAAAGGTGTGCCAGTGTTTAGTGATGTTCCTGATCTAGTATCGAACCCAGCTCCAAGTTTAGGAAAATCATACAAATTAGTTACATAAAAGTTTACGGGATTGTTGTATTTGAACTTATCACTAAACCTTACTACTTTAGTCTTTTGGTCATTAACTGTCTTCGCCATTGTGTAAGGGTTTTGGTTTTATGTAAGTGGATTTTTAATTTTTGATTAAAGCCTGTCGACCGCAAGCCCCAAATAGAAATCGAAAAGTCTGCTTGTCAGAGACGTGCGATTTGTCAGCCGCAACCCGCCTAACTCGTTTTTAAAACCCCGACTGTTGGGACGCGCTGCCTGTCGCCGGAGAACGACACACGCGGAGCGCGTACTATGCACTAACTTTGAATAGTTCATCTAATTGCCGATTAATGACTTCACGAATTCTATCTTCGGAGATAAAAAATAGTACTATACCGGGTATGTCCATATCAATCACGACCAATTGGTCATCAACGCGAACAGTTCCCGTTATTGTTGTTCCTAAAAACCCTTTTTTTACCCGAAAGGAGAAACTCATGGTATCGCCTAACCAATTCTTAGTTGGTTCTTTAATGACAATGCCCCCCGGAAACTGCCACTGCATCAGTTCATCAAGAAAAGTATCTATTTTCTGAACTGCTTTTTCCTTGGTTGTACTATGGATGTATTCAATATGCACAGCTTTCCAATTTGAGGATTTAAGCGATGATGGAACTGGCTTATCTTCGGTTGTATTATTGTGATCTTCCCTAACATTATATTAGTGAAACTTAGTGACTTCGCCCTAACTTTTTACTAACGTACTATGAGATAAGATTACAAAAGAAATATGAATCTATTGTATAAGCTCAATCTTAATCAGAGAATCAGTCTGAGCTTATACAATAGATTCATGCTTTGATAATATAGCGAACATAGGCATTTATAGGCCTTGTTTCGCTCCCTATTCTATCATCAACTGTAATATTGGCATTGCCTACCGATGTTGTTGGCTCGAAAGGTCCTCCAACCCCTGCCGGTCTGGTGGCAGATCCCGCATTTCCCGCAAAATTTCCTGCTGAAAACCCTTTTGTAACGTGTTGATGGCCAGAATCACGAGCCGTATGATTATGTGTTCCAACCTCGCCCGACTGATATGATCCCACCTCGTTAGATGCACCACTTGCACCCGGATACCTTACTCTACTATTTCTATCAGGGTCTCTAAATTGCTTTAAGGAATCGGCTGGATCATCTCCTTTGGTTAGGTTAACTCCTCTTAAAATTACTCCTCGCAAGTCAGGAAGCTTAAACCGAGGTATTCCACTTGAATTATCAAACTTCCCCCAAAAATCTCCTACAACTTTCTTAAGCGAAGCAAATTCAGGTGTGTCTGGTATATATGAACCATCACACGGAAACCATCCATCTCCAAGTGGTAAAAAAGTACCATCGCCTGCCCAAGCTAGAATAGTTCCTACAGGTACTGAGCCTGGGCTTTTAATTTTTATTGCCTTTGCTACTACATCAATCTCTGCATCTGTGAGTTGTCCATCTGGCATAATCTTGTGTGTTTAGGGGTTATAATTGACTAATTAATAATATTAAGCTCTCGTAAAAGATTGAAATTTACCTGTTTCAACTAGTTTGCAAATTTTGCCAAACTTGACTTTCGGGGCGTTTTTACTGTCACCGCAACGCACCCCTACTAAACTAAATCTGCCCAACCGGGGCGTTTACCTTGTCGCCGAGGTGCTGGACTTTAAAACCTGAGCTAGCCTAACCGGAGTGTTCAAACTGTCAGCCGAAACCCAGAAATGCAAGTACTACGTTTCCTATCCGAGCCGCGCTGTTTGTCGCCGAAACCCGCCCCTCACTCACATTTTGGCCAGTTCACCCAACGGCCGCGTGTGGTGATGGGGAGCGAAGCGAACCTTTACACACACGCCCGGTTGGGCTGTCGGCCCGAATAGGGGGCGGCCCACCTGTCGCCAGACAGGTGAAATACGCGAAGCGGACACAACGCAACAGTCCATTTTTTCACTCACGAACGCGAAGCTCAACAACGTAAATTCGATTATGCAAATCCCCGAACAGTCAGGCGGCTCAGATGTCGCCGGAGACGCCAAAATGGCAGAATATTAAATGAGTCTCAACCAACTATGTCCCCGTTACCCGTGCCTTTGGAATCGTTTCGTCTTGATACAATTCGTCAGTTGCCCGATTCATCAACAACTGACAAACCTGTCCCAAATCCCGAACAATCCCGTCGAATTTAGTGACAATTTCAGTTGCCTTGAGCCAACTTATTGATTCAATTGATTTGAGTTGCACTAATGTGTCTTTGTCTCTGTGAGCAATAGACGTATGCCTAACGGTTACGATTGTTTGCTCATATTCTTTTTTGAAAGCGTTAAGTCTGGCGGCTATAATCCTTACGTTTTCAAGGTACATTTCTTTGTCGTCAAAAGTATCTATGGCATTCTTCAGGGAAGTACCTATCAACGAAAGGAAACCGTTCATGCTTTCGTATATTAGCAAATAGGCTTGTCTTGCATATAGCTTCCTCTGCCATACGCCCTCCTCAAACATCAAGTCTTTGCAGATAACTTTTAGGTCAAAAGAGATTAAGTTTAGATAAATCGACAAATTCCACACTACGCTTACTGTCTTGAAACTATTGAAATTTGCATGTTCAAGTCCGCCAGTGAGAATAGCTAATGTTTTGCCTTGTATCTCAAAGTTTTTGTTGAAGTCTTTTTCAATACTTTTTCGGTTTTTTCTAATCAATTTAGTGAGGGCAATCTCCTCTTCCTTCTCGCTCATGCGTTTTTGTGTTTGTCAGATATTGTAACCTTTACCCCTTGTCGCCCGATGCTCCCTTTCTCAGTGACCTTGCCTTTCGAGACGTACCAACTGTCGCAGGTAGGCTGAAAATGGAGATTTTTTAGACCCTGAACTGCGAGACGTACCCCCTGTCGCCGACACCCGCCCCGCGAGTAACAGTGTGGACCTGCACCCAACATGTTATTGTACGCATGACCGCGTCATTACTCGTAGCTGATTGACAGCCGTTTGTAGTTCTGTAGTCAATCCGACTCTGTGTATTTTGCGGAACCTTTCGTAAATGAATACATTGTCCGCCAAATTTCGATCTACATGCCGCCTGACTTTACTTAACGGTATGTTTTTCAGCCTGTGCAACGGGTTTGGGACGTTGAAGGCTACCCAAATTACTTTTTTTGACGAAAAAGGAAAGTTCTATCGCTTCACCGTGCGGGGCATCGCCAAACCATTGCTCCGTACCGTAAAGCGTTATACACAGGGCTATACGCTTAAAAGTCGGTTCTATAGCCTGGCGCAACTCCGGCCCCTGCTTAAACGGTATAATCCTATAAGTTATCCGATGGACTTTTAAGGGTATTAATCTGTCCCTACTGATGTTAGTCGGTCTAATTCAGTGAAAAAAGACGGGAAAGCCGAACAATACACAGCCGGTGATAACGAAACTGTTTATAGTTTTGACAATCCATTCCTTGACCAGTATGCTACAGTAGGGAACTCGAAATTTTCGGACTGCCTACCCTACCTTTTTGTACCGCCAGGAGGCCAGCCCGATCAGGGTAATCGTCATGGCCAGCAGGGTGAAAAACTGCGTTTGCATGTCGCGCAGGGTACTGCCTTTGAGCAACACATTACGGCCAACTTCAATGATGTATTTGAGTGGATTCAGTGTATTAATGATTTGCGCCCACTGCGGCATGTCATCGGTAGAGGAAAACAGTCCGCTGAGCAGAATGAACAGTACCAGACAGAAAAATACCACAAACATGGCCTGTTGCTGCGTATTGGACACCGCCGAAATCAGTAATCCCAGCCCCACGCAGAGCAGCAAAAACAGGAACGCAAACCCGTAGAGCAGCAGCAGACTGCCTTCTATTGGTATCCTGAAAACGAACCGGCCCACCAGTAGCCCCAGGGTAAACTGAATTAACCCGATCAGCACAAAGGGCGTAAGTTTGCCGATGATGAATTCATGCTTCCTGATGGGCGTTACGTTGAGCTGTTCCTGCGTGCCAATTTCTTTCTCGCGCACAATATTGAGGGCCGCAATCATACTGCCGATGAGCAGGAGCAGCTCGAAGAGAATACCGGGCACCATAAACGTTTTGTACTCCAGCCGGGGGTTGTACCAGTACTGATTTTCAACGTCCAGTCCGGCCATACGCTCCGGTGCTACCCCGTCCGGGGTAGTACCAATGGTTTCGGTGCGGATGTCGGCGTTGAAGCTGCGGATAATCGTCTGCGCATATACGGAGGCAATACCCGCCTTGGTACCGTCAATAGCACTGACTAATAGCTGTACATCGGCCCGATTCTCCGTAGTCAGATTGCGCTCAAAGTGGGGAGGAATGACCAGGATTACATCGGCGGTTCCGGCCAGAAGTTCCTGGTAAGCCAGTTTGGTAGCGGGCCGATACCCCCGAAAATTGAAGTTGTCGATATAGCGAAACTTGCCCGTTAGCCGCTGGGCGTAGGTCGTGTGGTCCTGGTCAACCACGACGATATTGATGTTTTTGACCTCGAAATTAGCCGCGTTGGCCAGCAGAATCAGTTGTAATACCGGAGCCGCCAGCATCATCCGCCACAACACCTTGTTGCGGAATAGCTGCTTAAACTCCTTTTCGATCATAAAGCCGATGCGGTTCATGGTTTCTCAATTTATCATTCAAAATTAGCCCAGTCTCGGTTTTAGCTTCCGTAAGCTCACGATGGTTAGTACGGTGGCCATGGCGAACAGAATCAGCGTGGGTTTCCAGAGCAGATTCAGACCCGTGCCTTTAATCATAATACCTTTTACGATGATGATGAAATGCTTGGCCGGGATTATATTAGAAATGACCTGCAATACACGCGGCATACTTTCGATGGGGAACAAGAAGCCTGACAGAAAAATAGTTGGCAGCAACATAGCCAGCATGGATGTGAACATGGCTACCAGTTGCGTGTCGGCAATGGCAGAAATAAGCAGACCAATCGCGAGGGCGACAAAAATAAACAGTAGGGTTTCGGACAGGAGCAGCCCCAAACTGCCATTGAGCGGAATGTTGAGCAGAAACACGCCCAGCGTGATGATCATGACGCCGTTCAGGAACGAGAGGAGCAGGTAGGGCAGCATCTTGCCGAATAAAATCTGAATCTGACTCAGGGGCGATACCATCAGGACTTCCATGGTGCCGGTTTCTTTTTCGCGGGCAATCGTTACGGACGTCATCAGGGCGGAAACCAGCAGCAGCACCATGGCCATCACACCCGGCACAAACACGAAGGCTCCCGCCAGTTCGGGGTTGAACACCATGCGTGGCTGCACCGTAATTTGCATTGGCGGCTGCGCGCCGGGTGGACTCTGCTCAGTGGCCGGTGCGCCGGTGCGATACGTTTGAATGATGTTCGTGGCGTAGTTGGTCAGGCTGATGGCCGTGTTCTGTTCGGAGGCATCGGCCAGTAACTGCACCTGCGCTGTGCCGTCGTGGGCGTAGTTGCGGGTGAAGTTGGGCGGAAATACAACCACCAGCTTCACGTTGCCCTGCCGAAACGTGGCTTCTACGTCGCGGTAGGCGGTCAGGGTTTTGGTTAGCTGAAAATAGCCCGACGACAATAGGCGGTCGGTAATCTGGCGGCTGTGCTGCCCGTGGTCCAGGTCGAGGACGGCGATGCGGGCGTTCTTGATTTCGTTGGTCAGGGCAAAGCCAAACAGCAGCACCATAGCCAGCGGCATCCCAAACAGAATAAGCAGCGTCCGCCGGTCTCGTAGGATGTGGTAAAATTCTTTCATGACAAATGCGAAAAAGCGTTTCATAGTCCTGAGGTCTCTAAAGGGTTGTTACGCAGAGCTGCGCAGCTCTGCGTAATAGCTCTCATCATTTTGTCGATGTGCCCCGCGCTAAAATCTGGAATACGCCGTCCATTGAGTCGACACCAAACTGTTTTTTCAGCGCACCGGGGGTATCGAGTGCTTTAATCTGGCCATCGACCATAATGGATACGCGGTCGCAGTATTCGGCTTCGTCCATATAATGCGTCGTTACGAAAATAGTGGTTCCACGGTGGGCTGCTGCGTAAATCATATCCCAGAAATGCCGTCGGGTAATGGGGTCAACTCCGCCGGTTGGCTCGTCCAGAAAGACCACTTTGGGTTCATGAATCAGGGCTACCGAGAAGGCCAGCCGCTGTTTCCAGCCAAGCGGCAGCGACCCGGTCAGTTTATCGGCTACGCTGCCCAGTTCCAGTTCCTCAATAATAGCGTTTGCTTTGGCTTTCAGGTCGGCACGTTTCAGGCCGTAGATGCCCCCGTAAAAGCGGATATTTTCGCGGGGCGTCAGGTCATCGTACAGCGAAAACCGCTGACTCATGTAGCCAATAACCTGCTTAATCTGCTCCGATTGGGTATATACATCGAACCCGGCCACCGTGGCGGTGCCTGAGGTGGGTTTGAGCAGCCCGCAGAGCATCCGCATAGCGGTGGTCTTACCCGCCCCGTTGGCCCCCAGAAACCCGAAAATCTCGCCCGGCGCTACGGTAAACGTAATGGCATCGGTGGCCACGAAATCGCCAAATCGTTTGGTCAGTTTGTTGGTCGTTACGGCGTTACGCATGTTGCATGAGGTCCATGAAGCTGTCTTCGATACCCGCCCGGATGGGCTTGATTTCGAGTTGTTTGTGGTGTCGTTCGGTCAGATAGGTGTCAATAGTGCCGGTCGAAACGCCGTCCTGCGTGGTGAGGTGCAGAAATTCGCCGAAGGCGTAGCAGGTGATGGTAAACGGAGCCTGCCGCAGGTCCTGAATAAGCCGGTAGATATTGGTGGCCCGCACGGCAAAGAGCGGTTTAGCAAAGCGGTTTTCTACGCCCGTCGGGGTGTCGATGGCCAGAATCTGTCCGTTCTGCATCAGTGCGATACGGTCGCACTGCCCCGCTTCATCCATGTAGGGCGTAGAAACGAGTATGGTCAGGCCGTGTTTTTTCAGGCTTTGCAGCATCTCCCAGAATTCCTTCCGCGACACCGCATCGACCCCGGTTGTGGGTTCGTCCAGAAACAGGACGTCGGGCTTATGGATCAGGGCGCAGCAGAGCGCGAGTTTCTGCTTCATGCCACCCGACAACGCCCCCGCCCGCCGATTTTTGAACGGTTCCAACTGAACGTATATATCCCGAATCAGCTCGTAATTTTCCTGAATGGTGGTACCGAAAACGGTGGCGAAAAACGCCAGATTCTCCTCCACGCTCAAATCAGGATAGAGGGAGAACCGCCCCGGCATGTAGCCCACCATCTGCCGCAAGGCTCTGAAATCCTGCACCACGTCGCGCCCGGCCACCGTTGCGCTGCCCGAATCGGGTAGGAGGAGGGTCACCAGGATTTTGAACAGGGTGGTTTTACCCGCCCCATCCGGCCCGATCAGCCCAAACAACTCGCCCCGCGCCACGTCGAACGATACGTCCTGCACGGCATGTATTTCGCCGAACGCTTTGGCTATGTTCTGGATGTGTATCATGGTTAAGAAGTTGTTTGAGTTAATCGCTTTGGCCGCAAAACTCGTCTTTTGCTCTTATCCTACCGGTCCGCCCTTTAGGTTTGAGGGCTGGTAATATTCCGGGATTCGGTAGCTTGCCAGTAGTCAACCAGAGTGGGGTACGCTAACGGGCCGCCGAGGAGTTAGACCTAAGCACCGATTCAGTCCCCACTCTGTTTAGTTTGCCCAGACTCGGATAGAAAGGCGGGTTCGTGGCCCATGAAAGGGTTCGAGTAAAAGCAAATTGTTGACCACTCACCAAAACTAAACAGCCACATGGACTTTTGCTACTTCATCGGAATCGACATCGCCAAAGATACCCTTGATTGGGCCGTCTATACTCAACAGGGTCTGCAACTCAGCACACACACGCCTAACTCGCCGGCGGGTATCAAGGCGGCTTTAACTGAGTTTAAGGCTCTGTCCGGCTGGAGTCCCAAACAGGCAGTTTTCTGTATGGAGCATACCGGCATTTATAATGCCCATTTGTTAGAACTGCTTCACCAGCAAACCCTGTCGATCTGGCTGGAGTCTTCCTTGCAGATCAAACAGGCAGGTGGGATGCAGCGGGGTAAAACCGACAAAGTCGATGCCCAGCGCATTGCTCAATATGCCTATCGCTTCCAGGACCAAATGCGCCTGTGGGAGCCACCACGCGAGGTTGTCCAGAAACTGGCCTTTCTGAGCGCGACCCGCCAAAGGCTCAATCAGGCTTATAACCTGTTGGCTGTTCCAGTGGCCGAGCAGGAAACATTCATCAGTAAATCGCTTCAAAAGGCCCTCAAAGGCAATGTTGCCAAATCTTTAGCAGCTCTGAAAGAAGAACAAAAAGCGGTCGAAAAAGCCATTAAAGAACTTATTGAAGCCGACGCTCGACTAAAAGAATTGTTCGACTTGATGGTGTCTGTACCGGGCATTGGCCCTGTGATTGCGACCGAGTTACTGATTACTACCAACGAGATGCAGACCATCAACGATCCTAAAAAGCTGGCCTGTCACGCTGGGGTTGCCCCCTTTGAGTACCGTTCCGGCACGAGCATCAGGGGTAAGACCAAAGTGAGCCATCAGGCGCGAAAGCGGCTAAAGTCCTTGATCCACATGGGGACCATGTCGGCCATCCAGGTGAAGGGCGATCTTCAGGACTATTACGTCCGCAAACTTGGTGAGGGCAAGCATACTATGCTGGTGTTAAATGCCGTTCGCAACAAGCTGATCCACCGGGTTTGCGCGGTTGTCCGTCGAGGCAAAAAATATGACAAAAATTATACGCCAGCCCTTGCGTAACCCATAGAAATCGGTGCGGTTACTTTCTTAGCCCGTAGCTACGGCTACGGCCTGCGAAAGTGCCTTGTCTAAGACCAAAATCCTTTGCTTTTCGTCTCAAATCGCTAACTCAAACAGCTTCTAAAACCTGACTTCGCCGGGCATGCCGATTTTCAGACCGCCATCATTTTTGACCTTTATTTTCAGGGCATATACCAGATTGACCCGCTCGTCTTTGGTTTGAATAATCTTGGGCGTGAACTCGGCTTTACTCGAAATCCAGGTTACGGTACCCGTATACGGTTTGAGCTGGTTGTTGGGTGCGTCGATAAAAACCCGCACGGTCTGCCCCGGCTTAACGCGTGTCAGTTGGTCGCCCGCTACGTAAGCCCGGAGGGTAATGACGTCCAGCGTTGCAATTTTATAAAGCGGTTTGCCGTAGCTGACCACCTCGTCGGGTTCGGCGTATTTGACCGTTACGGTGCCGCCAATGGGGTTTACGACGCTGGCCCTGGCAATCTGGTCGTCAAGTTGTTTTACCTGCTCGGCCAGGGGGGCGGCTTCGGCAGCCGTACCGCTCCGCTGCGTGTTGAGGGCCGATGCCTGGGCCGCCCGCTGCTGGCGACTGAGCGCGATTTGCCGCTCCACAACGGCAATCTGGGCGTTCACGTCATCAAGTTGTCTGTTGGGGGCGGCTCCGGCATTGACTAAATTCTGGCTGCGTTCCTGCTCGCGCCGGAGATTTTTCAACTGCTGCTGCTGCACGGAAACTTGCTGGGCAAAGGCCGACAACTGGGCCGATACGTTCGGCGTTCGATTTTGCACCGCCTGTTTGCTGGCCAATAGCTGCGCCCGACGGAGTCGTAATTGCTTCGTATCAATCTGACCAACGGCCTGCCCCGCTTTCAGAAGCTGACCTTCGTCAACGGTGAATTGTTGAAGTACACCCGTAGCCTGGGCAGAAACTGTGGTTTCAATGGCTTCGAAATTACCGTAGGCATCAGCGGTATCGTCGGAGGTAGTGCAGCCAACCTGAACGAGTAACAGACTGCAAGCGAGCAGAAAATAGGTGCGTTTCATAGTAACAGAGGTTTCAGTTTCCAATGATGTATTCAGTATTGAATAGTGGTTTTAAACTGATGTTTAATGTGAGGTCAAAAAAAATGACTACCCTGCCCGCAGGTAGGCCATAATCATTTCGGGAACAATCTGCTTGCGGGATTCCATGAAGGCCCGAAAGCCGGTCTCATCGAATGAGCCGATGTACGAAACAATGGGCCGGGCCATTACCGGGAAAATAACGTTGCTCATAATGGTGACAATAACCTGCATTGGGTCAACGGGGCGAATCGTTTTCTTCTCGGCCTCTTCCAGCAACTGTCGTCTAAACACAGACTCTTTCAGTTTCCCTCTGGCGTTCATCTCTTTAAAAAACGCGCCATCGTTTGCCTGCGCTTCTGACAGTATGAAGCCGGGAATCAGCGGATTAGCGACGATAAAATCAGTATATCTATCCACGATTCGCCAGATTTTCACTTCCAGCGGAGTCTCTTCGTTGAGCAGCAAAACCATCTGTCCCAGAAACTGGGCAAAGGTCTCTGCATATATGCTTTTGAACAACTGCTCTTTGCTGCGGAAGTAGTAATTGACCAGGGCTAGGTTGACCCCGGCCTCATCGGCAATCTGACGGATTTTGGTCCGCTCATACCCCTGCGCCAGAAATACCTTGCGGGCGGCTTCCTTTATTTTCGTTTCGGTATCCCTGACGTCCACGTTCATAGCGTTGAATTGGTACGACAAAGGTATGAGGAAATGCCTGACTTTAAAACAACTGTTTAATTTTCTATAACGTAGCCTGTTACGAATTTTTCAGGCCGTACCTTTCAAAATCCGGTTCCAGTAAAGCCAGGGTAGTACGCGCTGTTTGAGTTGATACATCGACCAGCGGGGTTTGGCCTGATTGAACGGAAAGGTCTGTACGAGTTTATTTTCATAATCGAACTCGGCCAGAATCAGCCGTCCGTAGCCAACAATTACCGGCCTCGGTCAATACGGTATTGTCGTCGGGTCTGAACTCGATGGCGGCTTCTTTCAGCCAGATAACCCCGTTGGGTATCACCGATGCTTGGGGCCGTTGGGTATCGCTGAGGTTAAACGTACCTCCTCCCACCAGGGTCCAGGCTGGGCTGATAATAGTGGTACTCGGCGGGGTCAATCAGGGCGATGTTTAAACTGGCCTGTTTGCGAAGCAGTTGAGCCGCCAGCGAAATACCGGCGTTGCCTCCGCCTACAATTAGAATCTGAACGTATCTGCTCATGGTTATCGGGTTTTGATAGACCAAAAGACAAGCTATTCAGTGAGTTTATCAGTGATAAATATTACACAGTCAAGATAAATTATAATTTTATCTTGTTGTTAGGCTCGGCCGGATGCGTATAGGCAGGGTCGTAGCTTACAAAGAAGTTGATCCAGATCAGCCGGGCCATCCTGAAAAAGAACGGCGTCAGAATAACCATGGCCGGAATAAGCCCCCATAATAAATCGACTGCATCGACATCGAGAATTGCCGTAAACAGCAAAAAACTGCTCACCGTAAGTGCCACATAAAAGGCATAGCTGATGTACATCGAACCCGTGAAGAAACCCGGCTCCTGCTCGTAGCGAAGCCCACAGTTGGAACAACGCTCGTGCATTCTGTCGAAACCCCGAAGCGTGAGCGCACTCGACTTGACGAAAAAGTCACCCTGCTGGCAGCGGGGGCATTTATTGAAAAGGATGCTGTATAATTTGGTGCCTTTGAACATACTGGTAATGAATAAAACGTGTTTCTACCCGACAAAAGTCAGTGAGGCAGCCGGTTTCGGAAGTAGCCATATAGCCAGGTTCCGGTAATGGCGCTCAGTAAGGTAACGACTATTACGCCGTAGCCGTTACCAATCCGGGCAAATAGAGGGCCCGGACAGGCACCCGTCAGGGCCCAGCCCAAAAATCAAGCCGCCGTAAACCAAGCGGGCTTTGGCTCTGGAAACTACCTGCACCGGCCACCCACCAAAATTGTGCTGGACCTGCGGGTTTTGGCCGAAAAAAGCGATTAGTTTTGTTTCTATCCCTTGCCCCCTAAAACAGCCACGCCATGAATAAGTTAGCCCTTCAGTTAATCCACGAAAACCAAAGGACGCAGAACCCTTTTCTGGACCTGGGCAATTGCGGACTTACTGAATTGCCAGAGGAGTTGTTTGAGTGTACCTGGCTGCTAGCGCTTAATTTAGGCTTTGGATACTATGATGAACAGTCCAGAAGATGGGTAGTTTCAGAAAATCAAGACTCCGAAAATAGTTTTGATGGCAAAAAAACGAATTTATCCGGGTTAGAGAGGCTGACCACGTTGCAGACCTTAGACCTGAGCTCAAATCAGATCACGGATTATAGTTTTCTGGCCAGTCTGACCAGGTTGCAGGCCTTAGACCTGAGCAATAATCAGATCACGGATATTAGTTTTCTGTCTAGTCTGACCACGTTGCAGACCTTAGACCTGAGCTATAACCAGATCACGGATATTAGTTTTCTGGCCAGTCTGACCACGTTACAGACCTTAAACCTGCGCGGAAATAAGATCACGGATATTAGTTTTCTGGCCGGTCTGACCACGTTGCAGACCTTAGACCTGAGCTCAAATCAGATCACGGACATTAGTTTTCTGGCCAGTCTGACTAGGTTGCAGGCCTTAGACCTGAGCTATAATCAAATCACGGATATTAGTTTTCTGGCCAGTCTGAACTTGCTACATTTGACTGGAGACTTTTTTTAGGCAGATTTGGGGACAAACTTCAATTTGACCATGGTTAAACGACGTGTGTTTGACGAAACATTCAAGGAGATGGCCGTCGAGCTGTCTTACGTAAAAGGATCAATTC
>JACMPG010000151.1 GCA_014377625.1 Spirosoma sp. | reverse complement strand
GCCCACAACGGTGCTGAAATCGCGCGAGGCCATCATGGGACAAACCAAAATAGCCGACTCGAAGGTGAAGCACTTTTACGTAGAACCCGACGAAATCCGCATTGCCGCCGATCCTGTGGTGCGGTACATGGGTCGCACCGATCTGGAGAAAGTGATCGTAGAAACGCAGTCGAAGATGGAACGGGCCGCCAAAGACCTCGACTTCATCGAAGCCGCCCGCCTGCGCGACGAGTTATTTCAATTGCGGGACAAGCTGAAGACCGAAGCACTGGTGTAGTTTTTTTGTCATTTGCCGGAAGTAATCAGTAGCCCGGACGTCCACGTCCGGGCTACTGATTACTCCACTTCAATCGCTTCCAGTACATCCATCAACGCACCGAAGTCCTTGTTGCCGGGCCGCTCTTCGTTGCCTCCGCGCAGAGCCAGGCCACGCACAGGCAGGTCAGCCAATAGCTGCTGAACGTTGTCGGCGGTAACGCCCGCACCGAGTAGCACGGAGTGACGGCTGGCAATTTGCCGGATGGCCGCTCTTATCTCATCATCGAAGTGCATATGTCCGGCATGATCGAGCAGCACATACTCCGCTCCGGCTATTCCGGTATGGCCCAGGGTTTCGAGCTGATCGAGAGTCAGCAACGCGAGGTCAACGCGGAGGAGGATGGGTTTATCAAACGTACTCAGATACGGCAGCATGGCCGCGTCATTTACCTGTAGCAGATCGGGCTGGTACGTTTCCAGCATCTGCTCAATTTGTTCGGGGTCGATGCTGCCGGTTTCGCCCACGATTTGTACGCCCGTGACCCAGCCCCGTATCTCGCTGAATTTCTTCGGATCAACGTAATCGGTGGCATCGGCGTCCATCGAAAAGCCGAGCATGTCAACGCCCATTCCGGCGCAGTAGCGGGCATCGCTGAGGTTGGTAACGTTAGAGATTTTGACGAGGGTTTGAAGAGCCATAGTATCGGTGTACGGTTTTCCGTTTTCGGTTGTTGCGAAGGTACGGGACTGCCGCTAAAATCTGGATTTACCTATTGTCCACGCTGTACATTTTCGGACATACGTATGTCCGAAAACGGACATTCCCCACAAACAAACCCATCATTGTAGGCAGGAAAAGGGCTTTTTGGCATCTGGCACGGGTGTTGAGTTACCAACACAGCAAACCCTTATCCCGATTACGCTATGCTTCGCAACTACCTCAAAATCGCGCTCAGAAACCTCGTTCGTAACAAAGTGTATTCAGCGATCAACATCGGCGGGTTGGCGGTGGGTATGGCCGTGGCCATGCTCATCGGCCTGTGGGTCTATGATGAACTGTCGTACAACAAAGCGTTCGCCAACTACGACCGCATTGCGCAGGTGTGGCAAAATCAGACCTTCAACGGGCGCATCGGTACGCAGGAAGAAATGCCGCCCCCGCTCGGAAAATCCCTGCGAACAACCTACGGTACCGATTTTAAACGGGTGGTAATGTCAACGTCGGACTTTCCGTCCATCCTGACCGTTGGCGCCAAAAAACTCACGAAAACGGGTCGGGCTTCTGAAGCAGCCATTGCCGAGATGCTGACCCTGCCCATGCTGTACGGAACGCGGGCGGGCCTGTACGATCCCAAAGCCATTCTTCTCTCGAAATCAGTGGCCAACGCATTTTTTGGCGATACTGATCCAGTCGGGGAAATCATGAAGGTTAACGACAACAACGTACTCCGGGTGGCGGGCGTGTACGATGATTTCCCGGCTACGTCGCAGTTCGATGGTTTAGAATTTATCGTGGCCTGGAATGATAACGACGACATCGTCGGCGGTCATAAAGATGACTGGGATTGGAACTCATTCCTGACCTACGTTCAACTGGCCGACAACGCTGATCTGGACAAGGTTTCGGCGAAGATAAAAGACCTCAAACTGCGCAACGGAACCGACGACAGCCGGGCCTACCACTCAGAACTGTTTCTGCATCCGATGTCGAAATGGCATCTGTACTCCGAATTCAAAGACGGGATCAATACGGGCGGTCGCATTCAGTTTGTGTGGTTATTTGGCATCATCGGTGGCTTTGTGCTATTACTGGCCTGCATCAATTTCATGAACCTCAGTACCGCCCGCTCTGAAAAACGGGCCAAAGAAGTAGGCATCCGCAAAGCCGTTGGATCGGTGCGCGGGCAGTTGGTGAGTCAGTTTCTCAGCGAGTCGTTTCTGATGGTGGGGCTGGCCTTTGTGCTGGCTATGGGTATTGTAGTGGTATCGCTGGGGTGGTTTAATCAGGTAGCCGACAAGCAGATGACCCTGCCGTGGAGCAGTCTGTCCTTTTGGCTGGCGAGTATCGGTTTTATCGGGCTGACGGGCTTGCTGGCGGGTAGTTATCCAGCCCTGTATCTATCGGGTTTTCAGCCGGTAAAAACGCTTAAGGGAACGTTTCGGGTGGGGCGGTTTGCGGCCCTGCCCCGCAAGATGATGGTGGTAGTACAGTTCACGGTGTCGGTTGCGCTCATCATCGGTACGCTGGTGGTTTACAGCCAGATTCAGTACGCTAAAAATCGACCAGTGGGATACGGTCGCGAAGGGCTGATTAGTATAGCAACACCCACCGCCGATATTCACGACCATTTCAATGCGATTCGGGATGACCTGAAAAAATCGGAAGCCATTGTGGAGATGACCGAGTCGCACAGCCCACTAACCGATTTGTTTCTGGCCCTGGCCGGCTACGACTGGCGCGGCAAGGACCCCAACCAGAACGTATCACTCGGCACGATCCGGGTGTCGCCCGAATTTGGCAAAACAGTGGGCTGGAAACTGGCCGACGGACGTGATTTCTCGCGGGCATTTACTACCGATTCGTCGGCCATGATCCTGAACGAAGCTGCCGTGAAACTGATGGGCTTTAAAGGTGCAGTGGGCGAAATTGTCAAGCTCGAGGGGGTTCCGTTTACGGTTATCGGTGTCGCTAAAGACGTTTTGATGGAATCGCCGTACACGCCCGTCCGCCCAACAGCATATATGCTGTATCCGCGCAAGGGCAACTTCGCGTTCATGAAGCTAAACCCGACCATTGGGTCTCAGGAATCCCTGCGTAAAATCGAATCGGTGCTGAAAGCGTACAACCCGGCGGCTCCCTTCGATTACCAGTTTGCCGAACAGGACTACGCTAAAAAATTCGCGGCTGAAGAGCGCATTGGCAACTTAGCGTCGGTGTTTGCAGTGCTGGCCATTTTCATTTCGTGTCTGGGTCTTTTTGGACTGGCATCGTTCGTGGCGGAGCAGCGAACCAAAGAAATTGGCGTCCGTAAAGTGCTGGGCGCGAGCGTAGGTAGCTTGTGGGGGCTGCTTTCCAAAGACTTCGTGGGTCTGGTCGTCATTGCCTGCCTGATTGCCACGCCCCTGGCCTGGTATTTTCTGGATGGCTGGCTGCAGCAGTACCAATATCGAACCGAGCTAAGCTGGTGGATTTTTGCCGCGTCGGGAGCGGGTGCGCTGGTGATTACATTGCTGACGGTGAGCTACCAAAGCGTAAAGGCCGCGCTGATGAACCCGGTGAAGGCGTTACGTTCCGAATAGGATAGGGTAAATACGTTATTCTAATCCCCACACGCCCGGCCCTACACCCCTGACCCCACCCCAAATCTCAAAAGCCATGCTTACGAACTACCTCAAAATTGCCCTGCGCCAACTGTGGCGGAATCGTTTGTATAGTTTGATCAACATTAGCGGGCTGGCATTGGGCGTTGCCTGCTGTTTATTGATTTCGCTTTATGTGTATGGCGAGTGGAACTACGACCGCTTCTATCCGCAGGTATCGAACGTATACCGGGTCATTATGCACCAGCCGAAACCCAACGGGCAGGCTGATACGCCTATAACACCGGGACCACTGGGACCGACGCTCAAAACCGATTTTCCGGAAGTTCAGGAGGCCGGGCGGGTTGGTCGCTGGAATGGCGTCATACGTTACGGTAGCCACACGTTTGAGGAGGAGAATATGTCTTTTGCCGACAATGGCCTACTGCAACTCTTCAAATTTCCGGTGTTACGTGGCAACGTTGCCACAGCCCTGACCCACGCCAACGAACTCGTGATGACTGAGACGACTGCCCGGAAGTATTTTGGTCCCAACTGGCAACGAAACCCGAAGGTAATCGGCACTATGCTTCGGCTCAATAACGAACGCGATTATAGAGTGGTAGCCATTCTAAAAGACGTGCCATCCAACTCACATTTGCAATTCGACATCCTGCTGTCGTTCAAAAATGTTGAACTCGACCCATCGAGCTATAGCTGGAACTGGACCAGCTACCACACTTACCTACGGCTACGTCCAGACACCGACAGGGCAGCCTTCGATCATAAACTGGCGGGGCAATACAAACGCTACGTACCCGAATCCAAAATGACGTTGACTCTTCAGTCTCTGACCGATATCTATCTTTACTCGGGTTTTGATACGGACTGGGGCAAACGGGGCAGCATCTTCTATGTCAGGCTGTTTGGGTTGGTGGGGCTTATTGTGCTCCTGATTGCCTGCATTAACTTCATTAACCTGGCCACCGCCCGTGCCTCTCGACGTGCCCGCGAGGTGGGCGTTCGAAAAACGGTGGGTGCCCACCGGCACCAGCTTATTTTTCAGTTTCTGGGCGAGTCGTTTCTGCTGACAGGTCTATCCGTTAGCGCGGCTCTGTTGCTGGCCAACGCGCTCTTAACCGCATTCAATCAAGTGACCGACACCGTATTGGTATTGAATTTATCCGATCCGTTGGTCTGGCTTGTACTGTCTTCCCTCACCATACTGATTGGGTTACTGGCAGGTTTATACCCGGCTTTTCTACTATCGGCCTATCAGCCTAACCGGGTACTTAAAGGAATTGTTACCGTGACCGGGGCTACGTTCCGGCAAACGCTGGTGGTGGGACAGTTCGTGATGTCGCTGGTCTTGATTATATGTAGTTTCTTGATCTATAATCAGTTAAAGTTCATGCAACACAAGAATATTGGCTTCGACAAATCGCAGTTAGTATACGTCCGAATGGGAGGTGAGTTGAGGAAAAAATCAGCTCAGTTTAAGAAAGAACTGCTAAAACAGTCGAGCATCGAAGCGGCTTCGACCACCACGGCCACACTGGTAGACGTAGCCAACGAAGCCGATATCGAATGGGAAGGACAGATGGGCAAAGCTGATTTCTTCGTAACACAGATGAACATCGACCCCGATTTTCTACAGACTGTTGGCATGAGATTGGCTCGGGGCAGCAACTTCCGGCCAAAAGCCGTTACCGATACCAATCAAACGTATTTGGTGAACGAAACAGCCGCCCGCCGTATGGGCTATACCAACCGGACAGCCATTGGTAAGCGCGTAACATTCTGGGGGAAAACCGGCCTCATTACCGGCGTAGTACGCGACTTTCATTTTCGCCCGCTAAATATCCCGATTCAGCCGTTTATTTTCCGCTATGGTCCGGGCGATTTCTATTTTCAACTGTTGGTTAAAACCCAACCCGGTCGAACCAGCGAAGCTCTTCAGCAAATTAGTCGGTTATACGGTCAGTACGAGAAGGATACCCCGTTGCGGTATGGCTTCGTCAATCAGGAGTTGGATGCGCAGTACCGGGCCGAACAGCGCACCGGGCAGATTGTTCTCTGTTTTGCTGGCTTAGCCATCCTGATTTCCTGCCTGGGATTGCTGGGCCTGATGACATTCTCGGTGGAAGCCCGCACCAAAGAAATCGGCGTTCGCAAAGTGCTGGGTGCCAGCGTGGGTAACATTGTAACGTTGTTATCGAAAGATTTTCTAAAGCTGATTCTGCTGGCCGTTGTCATTGCTTCGCCGGTGGCGTGGTGGGCTATGAACCGGTGGCTGGCCAATTTCGCCTACAAAATCAACATTGAATGGTGGGTGTTTGCCCTGGCGGGTGGTCTGGTAACGGGCGTTGCGCTGCTGACGGTGAGTTTCCAAAGTATCCGGGCTGCGCTGATGAACCCGGTCAAATCGTTGCGGAACGAGTAAAAATTCACAGGAACTGGTTGATATCCATATTCAATATATCCGAATATGAACTGGATTCAGTCAGGCCACCATCGCCTTTCCGATACCGGTACCATTCATACGTCAGGTAATCATACACGAAGCCTTCCAGAATACCATACTCATCAGCATCAATCAGTTGGATCACTTTACGAATATCCCGACGCAGACCGTCGGTATGGCACACCTCGATGATGATAGGTGTAGTTCGGGCTTCATTATCATAGAGGATGAGGTCTGGTACCGGACTCGCTTCACCATCGTTGAGCATGGTTTCGGGCAGTGGTTCGAGGTCGAGTTTCCCTTCGGAATAGTAGAGTGGTCCTAAGCCAGAGTTCAACTTCGAGATAATACGCTGGTGTGCTTTGGGGCCATATACACCCATGTCGTCATAGGCAAACGTGGGATTGTAGTTCGTGGTGTACATGGTTATGCCGGGTTGGTTTGTGTGTCTTCAAAGATACCGAAAAATCAGGTGTTAAAAGAGACCAGTAATCTACCGGAAACCAAACCCGAGGTACTGACTGTTAAAATGACATTCGGCACGGTGCCGACGCATAAAATCGCAGGGCTTTGACCCCTGGCAGATACCAGAAATGAGCAAACACGGACGCATTCTCGTCGCCATGAGTGGCGGCATTGACTCGTCTTTGGCAGCGGTGATGCTGCACGAAGAAGGGTACGAAGTGATTGGCATGACCATGAAAACGTGGGACTATGCCTCCTCGGGCGGGACCAAAAAAGAAACGGGCTGCTGCTCACTCGACAGCATCAACGACGCCCGCAACATTGCCGTCAGCCTCGGCTTTCCGCATTACATCCTCGACATTCGCGAAGAGTTTGGCGACGCCGTAATCGACCATTTCACGGGCGAGTACCTCGAAGGCCGCACGCCTAACCCCTGCGTCATGTGCAACACCCATATCAAGTGGGACGCCCTGCTCAAACGCGCCGACCGGCTCGACTGCGAATCCATCGCAACGGGTCACTACGCCCACATCCGGCAGGACGATGGTACCGGGCGGTTTGTCATTTCCAAGGGCGTCGATTCGCTCAAAGACCAGTCGTACGTGCTATGGGGTGTTTCGCAGGCGAGTTTGAGCCGGACGAAGCTTCCGCTGGGGCACCTGCTTAAATCTGAAATCCGCGATATGGCCAAAGAGCGCGGCTTTATGGAACTCGTCACCAAATCGGAATCCTACGAAATCTGCTTCGTGCCGGATAATGACTACCGGGGTTTTCTGAAACGGCGGATGCCGGGGCTGGAAGCCGAGGTGGCGGGGGGGCATTTTGTGGAAGAAGGCACGGGCCGCGTCATGGGGAAGCATCAGGGCTACCCGTTCTATACCATCGGGCAGCGCAAAGGGCTGGGCATGGCGTTTGGACAACCAATGTTCGTGACGGAAATCCGCAAGGACACCAACGAGGTAGTGCTGGGGCTGGACCGCGATCTGTACCGCGATGGGATGGTAGTGAGCAAACTGAATCTGCAAAAATACGACCGCCTGAACGCCCCGCTGGAAACCACCACCAAAGTGCGCTACAAACACGACGGCACGCCCGCTATGGTCACGCAAACCGCTCACGACCGCATCGAGGTAAACTTCCACGAAGGCGTATCGGCGATTGCACCCGGTCAGGCGGCTGTCTTTTACGAAGGCGATGACGTAATTGGGGGCGGCTGGATTATGAAGAGTTTTAATCAGAAAGGTTTTTTTTAGCCATAGAGTCACACAGAGAAGACACAGAGTTTCACGGAGTCTTTTCTCTTTCTTCTCTGTGAAACTCTGTGCTTCTTTGTGTATCCGCTTCGGTGGACCGACCGTGTCTAAAAAGATTTGTCTCCCAAAAGAAAAATCATGCTAAAATCCCTCCTTACCTGCCTGACCCTCCTTCTTTCAGCCTCGCTGTTTGCGCAGACGCCCCCAAAAGGTCACCCCAATCCAAGCGGGGCGAGCTGGCAGCCACTGTTCGAGTACGACCTGTCTAATGCCAGTTATCCAAAGGGCGTATGGACTTACGACGAGGGCGTTCTGACTGCCAGTGCCGACGAGGCTATCTGGACCAAAGTACCCTACGACGATTTCGTGCTGGATTTGTTCTTCAAAACCGCCGACGGCACCAACAGTGGCGTAGTGGTACACTGCTCGGACACCAGCAACTGGATACCTAATTCGGTAGAAATACAGATTGCCGACGACTACGCTAAGAAATGGGCCGATTCGCCCACGAACTGGCAGTGCGGAGCGGTGTTTGGGCATCAGGCTGCAACGAAGCAACAGGTCGTTAAACGCCCCGGCGAGTGGAATCGCTACACCATTACTGCGCAGGGCAAGATGCTGTACATCGTGCTGAATAACCAGCTGGTAAACACGGTTGACCTGAGCAAGTTCACCTCCGCCAAAAGCAATCCCGACGGTTCGCCCGTACCGGAATGGCTCAGCAAACCACCCGCCGAATTACCCATGCGCGGGTTTATCGGCTTACAGGGCAAACATGCCGGTGCGCCGATTTACTTCCGTAGCATGAAAATCAGAACGTTATGATGCCAGCAGAACCGCAAACCCGCCACAGCCCCGCCCTGCCCGAACTACGCTTTTCGCTCAGTCTGCTCTACGTGGGCCGTTTGCTGATGGGTATGCAGCCCACCGTGTTTGATGACCGCCTGGACGAAGTTGATGAGCGCATAGAAGCCGTAACCGATGAACTGGTTGCTACCGAGCTACTGCATGAAGCCGCTGTACTGGCGGGGGATGTAGCACATTGTAGCCCGTACCTCCCGGTCCGGTAGCCGAAGGCTTAAAACGCACTACATCGTTAGTCTACGGCTACCGGACGTGGACCTCCGGGCTACAATACACCGACTGAACGGCTTCGCCGTAAAAAACGGTTGCCTGCCGGTCAAAATCATCAGCAGAGTCAGTCGTGAGAAACTGACGATTGCCGCACTGGCTAATCTGGCTTTCCAGTTCGGGATGACGGTGCAGGTAATTGGCCAGGCTGTTCGCTACGATGCGGCCCTGACTCAGAATCGTGATGGTTTTGGGCACGTACTGCCTGATTTTGTCGATGAGCAACGGATAGTGCGTACAGGCCAGCAACAGCGTGTCAATGTTGGGCGATTGCGCCATAATCCGGGCGAGGTGCTGCTTCACAAAATAATCTGCACCGGGGCTGTCATATTCGCCGTTTTCGATGAGCGGCACCCACATCGGACACGCTTCCTGATATACCCGCACGTCCGGGAAAAACTTCTCGATCTCTACCAGATACGACTCTGACGATACCGTGCCGCGTGTGGCCAGAATGCCTACCTCACCCGTTTCCGAGTAGTTGCCGATTACCTCCGTTGTGGGCCGGATCACGCCCAGTACCCGCCGGGCCGGACCGTCCAGTCCGGGGGCGATATGAGGTAAGTCTAATTGCTGAATATTGCGCAGGGCTTTAGCCGAGGCCGTGTTGCAGGCCACAATCACGAGCCGACAGCCCCGGTCGAACAGCAGTTTGACACACTCCAGGGTGTACTGATATACCGTCTCGAACGAGCGTGTACCGTAGGGCGTCCGGGCATTGTCGCCCAGATATACGTAGTCGTACTGCGGCAGTTTCTGCACAATCTCACGCAGGATGGTCAGCCCGCCGTAGCCGGAATCAAAAACACCAATTGGTTGATTTTCAGTAATTTGCTTCATAGAAAATACTACCTGACTGGCTATCTCGTCAGGCGGTAGAGCAGTACGGCGGTACGCTGAATTAATTTCGGGTACTCCTTCATGTTCATGGTTTCTTCGATGCTGTGCGCCCCCTTACCCGATGCGCCCAGGCCGTCCAGACACGGCAGGTATGCCGCCACGAACGATACATCGCCCGCCCCCCGAGAGCCGGGATCACCCGCCATAACCGGACCGAAACCCATATCACGGCTGACTTTATCAACGGTTTCGCGGAGTTTATCGTTAGCTGCCGATGGTTCCATGGATGGAATACCGTCGGAGAATGTGATTTTCGAGCCGGTCAGGGGCAGGCTCTTCTGCACAATTTCGCGCATCCGGGCGCGGGCGCTTTCTTTCTGGGCTTCACCTAAAAAGCGCAGATCGCCCTTCACCAGCGTCTCGCCCGCTACAATATTCGTTTTGCCAATAGCGTCGGCTTTAGCCGTTTTGGGATCATAATGCACCTCGGAGCCACCCACAATCAGACCCGGATTGAAGGTTAGGTTCTGCTCCTGCCCCAGCGTTCGCCGAAACTCGGTCAGGACGCGGGCAGCTTCGTAAATGGCTCCGTAGCCCAGATCGCTGAATATGCGCGACGAGTGGCCGGTGCGTGCTTTTACGGTCAGCGTCCAGCTACTACTCCCCCGCCGGCCCGTCGTGACGTTATTCAGGCCCTGCGCCGTTTCAAACGCCAGCGCTGCATCGGCCTGTTTAGCACGTTCAATGAAATCCCGCCGACTTTCAGAACCGCCCGAACTCTCCTCGTCGCCGGTAAAATAGAGGGTAATACTGGTATCGTCGAGCTGTTTTTGGGTATGTAGTGCTTTGAGCGCGGCAATCATCAGGACGTCACCCCCTTTCATGTCGTTCACGCCCTGCCCGGATGCGGTTGAGTCGTTCAGGCGGGTAAACGGCTCCATCGGCAGGCTCTTCTCAAAGACCGTGTCCAGGTGGCCAATCAGAAACAGCTTCTTGCCTTGCTTCCCCCGACGCGTAGCTACCAGATGCCCGGCCCGGTTGAGCGAATCGGGCAACGAAACCCACTCGATAGTGAAACCAAGCCGGGCCAGTTCCGCCCCCATCAGATCGCCCACCTGCCGAACGCCCGCTTTGTTGAGGGTACCGCTGTTGATATTCACAACTTTTTCCAGAAAGGCTTCCGTTTCGGGCATTTGCTGCGTTACCGTGGCAACAAGGGCCATTTCGGGTTTCGACAGCGACTGACCGGCAGCACAACCGGCACTTAGGCTAAACAGCAGGGCGAGTTTTTTCATATTGGTTTTCAGGTGGTTGAAGAACAGCAAAGTTGATTTGATATTACGTGCTTACCGGCCAAACTTCAGCGTAGTGCCGAGCCGGAAACCCAGCCCCTGATACCGGGCATCCTGCCATTGCGAGATGACTTCGACCCGAAAAAACGGCAGTACACGCGGAATCAGACCGTCCAGTCCGTAGCCAACTTCGGTATAGTTTTGCGAGGTGGGCGTGGCTAAGTAATGCACAAATACGTTTTCTTTCAGCCCCACCAGCCGTAATAGTGTAATCTGCGTGAGCAGCAATTGCCGAAACTCAGCCAGGACGTGACCTTCCAGATAGCGTTTGCCAGTGCTGAACTGGTAATATGGCAGGAGCCGGAAGCTCGACAAAACGTCGCCCTGTTGCAGAAAAAACTGATTGCCCGAAAAGTGCTTGAAATCAGGAAAATACAGCTTCCGGTCGTTCAGGAACGCGCCCGCCCGAAGTTCGTAACTCAACCGGCTGCGAATACCCGTCTCGAACGAATGCGTTAGACTCGCCTGTAAGAAATCATAATCTGTATCACCCATGCCCTTCCGGTAGTTGACCCACAGCCGGGGAACATCGTCGTTGCGCCGGGCAATGCGTCTGCCGTTACGAATCACGTACTGTTTGGCACCCAGCTGCGTAGAGAGTTTCAGGTCCAGAATGGTGGCCGTGTGCGTAGGCATGAACACCGTGGCGGGGTCGTTACTCAACTCGTCATTTTCGGGGCGGTTGGGCGTAAACTGCCGGTTTTTCCAGTTGATCCACGGCTTAATGTCTTCTTTGAAATTGAACAGTTCTGACCGCCTTGCCCGTTCGATACTACCCGTCAGCGTGATGCGTTCGCCAAAGGGCGATGCCGTTAGGGTCAGGTTAGCAAAATCTTTCTGGTACAACTTCATAAAGTTCTGCTCGAACAGCAGCGTTGTGATGCTGTTCAGCAGCGGGCTGATGGGTTCGTTGGGGTTAAACTGATACACATACCGCCCACCCGTCGCGCTAATTTTGGTCTTTTTATATTCATAACTCGCCAGACCGTAGCCCACCGCCTGCTGCCGCCCAAACTGATACCGCCCCGTACCGCCGAGGTTCCAGACACCCAGCGGAATCTTCGTAAACCGGCTTACCGAATCAACTTTAGCGCGAAAAATCAGGTTCAGTTTACCCTCTGCGGCATAGCCTTCCACGGTGTTATACTCGATGCGTGAAATAGGGCTGGTATAATCGAGGGAGAGCCGCTTGTCTAATTTCCAGACGTAGCCGCTCAGCAGTTGCCCCGGCGAAAATTTATTGCGGTTTTTCTTTTTTGTGCTATCGTTGAGGGCGCGGCCCAGCTGTGAGGTATCGCCCGGCGTGGATTCGCCGGGGGTTCGGATAACTTTTATCAGGCCCAGGCTGTCGGCTTTACGGTAGCTTTTGATCTCGGCGGTGGTGAGCGGTATGGACCGCAGCGAATCCCAGAACATATTGGACCGGCGTTTGGCCAGCGAATCGACGACCAGCGAATCGTCGCGGATTACAGTTACGTCTTCGCTGCGTTTTTTGCGGGCCTCGCGCTCCTGTTTCTCGTATTCTTTAACCATCTGCCGCAGGTTTCTGGTCGAGAATTCCTTCTGCTTTTTAACTAAGTCCTCGAACTTGTTGTCTTTGATTTCGCCCTTCGTGAGTGTCTGGTCGGGTTTGTATTTCTTCTCGTCGGCCACCTGAATGTCTTCCACAAACGCCGGATTGACCACAAATTCGCTGAAACTCAGTGTACGCACATACTGCCCATTTGCTTTGACGCCCAGATACGCACCCTGCCCGCTGTACCGCTGATTGGTGGGCATCCAGACCCCTTTTACGGGACTGCACACGTGCCGGATACTGAACGAAATGCCAATGTTATTGACGGTTTCGAGTTGCAGACTATGAATAGCCCAGGTGTCTTCGATGATGAAAATCGTACCCCGAAAAACACCTTCGCCATACTGACGCGGAGTGACCTGAATCTTGCTCACCTCGATGGTTGTGCCGTTGGGTCCCGGCTCCCGAAACGTGCCTTTATACTCGAATTTGTAATACGCAAAGGCTTTGGGCGAGAGGGGCGAAACGGCGTCGGCCACGGTGGGGTTGTAGAAACTGGTGTTGAAATACCGGCCCGGACTCAAAAAATCGCCCTGTGAATTACGGTTGGCAATGACCCGCTCACGAAACGTATTAGGCTGACTGAACGACACTTCCGAAACGGTTTCGTTCAGGATAGGAACGCCTACCTTGAAATTGGCTTCTTTCTCGGCCTCTTTCAGTTGTTTCCGAAAACCCATTTCTACCAGTTTGGGCAGGTCAGTCACGGTGAAACTCGACTTACTATAGACCCGTGCTTTAAAGCGCGACACCTGCAACTGATGGAACCGGCTTTTGGCAATGGCCCGGCGCATGATGGTATAAGCGGGGTCTTCGTTACCCGCTTTGGTCTGCACTTCGGCCAGCCGATACGCCTGCTCCTGCAACGCAATATCGAGCGTCTGGTAGTCGCTGGCAACGACAACGGCTTTCTGAACCGCCTGAAACCCCAGAAACTGAAACGTTACGGTATAGTTACCCGGCGACAGCGCGATGTCGTAACGGCCCTCGGCGTTGGTGATGGTTCCCTGCGGGCGGGTATCCTGATCGGTCGTTTTCACCACCACGGCTGCGTAGGGCAGTGGCTCGCCGGTGGCGGTTTTTATGGTACCCCGCAGCCCGGTCTGTGCCTGAGACGTTAAAACGGGTAAGCAGACAGTCAAAAGCAGTAAGACAAATTTCATAAACCGGCAGGAAAGTGGTAGAACGGGAAAGTGAATGTACTACCTAAACGAAAACACCGGACGCTTTCATTGACGAACAGGCAATTTTCGAGGATGAACGTGGTAATGTGGTAATACATTCGTTGACCCGGAAGCAGGATGCTGATGTGTCGCTGTGGGTTGCCTGCCCTGCGCGTTAAAATTTCGTAACGTCATACTTATCTTACTCAGCGCGTTCGGACGACCGATAG
>JACMPG010000150.1 GCA_014377625.1 Spirosoma sp. | reverse complement strand
CAGCCGCTACAGGCAATGGGCCAGTTAGCTACGAAAGTTCTGCTGGAAACACTGGCCACTCCCGGCCAGATAACGCAGGCTAATCTTGACGCTACCCTCGTCATTCAGGCCTCCACAAAACCGCACTACCTGCCATCACCCAAATTATTCTTGTAATCAGATACCTGTTTTAGTGGTCCGAAAATCGGCGGGACAGACGGCCAGACAAGTCAATTCGTTCGCTGACAATACCACGTATTTTGCCGTTCTTACCTCAATCACCGAGGGCCGTTAGTGCCAGTGTCAGGCCCTACCGCGCTACTTCACGACCGGGAAAGCCGAGATGCGTAGGGGCGTAGCTCCCATCGGCACCAGCGTAACGGTCTCGACGGGCGTATCGACCACTACCGGACTTTGGGGTAGTATCCCGCATAAGCCGTACGTATCAATCGTCCAGTCGGGAATTTTGCGGGCTTTGGCGGTCAGTGTAATCGGCGCGGTTTCGGGTGTGAATGGGTACTTGCTCATCGGCCCCGGCTTGCGTGTTATTGTAAACGACTGTGCGGGTTTACTGTCCAGAACCAGCCCGTAATTCCAGGCCGAAGTGGGGAAAATCTCGTAAGACGGCCACTTCGACGGGTCGGCGTTGGGTTGCCATTTCGAGTCGCCAATAGCCGTTTTCTTGCTGTCTTCCTGCTGAAATTTCTCGTCGATTTTCAGCGAATACGTCAGCGGGCCGTAGTTGACGCTGACACTGTTCTTGTTACGGTCCCACGTCCGAACGGCAATGTCCATCGGCAAATCGATCGTGATTTTATCGCCCGTTTTCCAGGTATCGGTCAGCACAATATACTGACCGGGTTTGGCGGTGACGTTTACGGCTTCCCCATTCACGCGCACGGTGGGCCGCTGACACCAGGCCGGTACACGCAGATACAGCGGAAACGCAACGGGTTTGGCGGCTTTCACCGTAATAGTTACCTGCCCATCGAACGGGTAATTCGTGTCCTGCGTGAGCGTTACCGTTTCGCCCTTTCCCTGCCCAACCTTCGCCGTTACGGTCGAAGCATTATAGAGGACTGCCGCCAGGCCGTTGTCGGGCGTGGCCATCCAGAGATTTTCGGCGTAGTAGGCCCAGCCATTCGAGTGATTGTGCTGGCAGCAGCGGCTGCTGAACGGGTTCATCATCAGAAATGGCCCTTCGTTCTGAATACCGGGGCTATGGTTTTTGCTGTCGCTCACCACCATGTTTGGGGCCGTCAGGTAGCGCAGTGAGCGATAGTCGGGCATGAACGCAGCGGGCAGGGTGTTAAAGGACACGTCTTCGCAGTTGTCGGCCCACATCGGATCGCCCGTAAAACGCATCAGCATCTCGTCCGACGCCATCTGCTCCACCATACCGCAGGTTTCTACCGCCTGCCGGGGGTCGTCGTAGCCGGGGCGGCTGTTTTCGTCGCCCCCCCACATGCCGCCCGGCACCTGCCCATATTTCTCGCGGACGAGGTTAAAATTGCGGTACGTGGCTTTCAGGTCAGCGTCTTTACCGCTTTGCAGAAAGTACGTGGCTGGTTCGCGGAAGCACTGGGCAATGTTGACGTTGTGCCAGTTGGGCAGGTTGTCGGCTTGCCGCCAGTTGGCCGTATTGCGGTCAATTTTCTGGGCCAGATCGAGCAGAAAGGGTTCTTTCGTGCGGTTATAGAGCCAATAAACGCTGTACAGGTTATCGCCCCCACGACTTTTTTCCCAGTAATCTTCCAGAAACTGATCGTCAGGAATGGTCATCTGCCAGGTAAAGTAGCGCGTCATCAAGTTCAGGATACGCAGATCGGCCTTGTGTTCGTAGTTCGATTGCAGACAGAACAGCATCAGCATCTGCGCCCACAAATCGCGCTTGCCGTTTTCCTTTATCTGCACCGGCCCAAAATCGCCGTTTTCGCGTTGGCTGTTCATCGTACCATCGAGCCAGATTTTGGTTTCGGCCAGCATGTCGGGGCGGTTCAGGATGTAGGCCATATCGCCGTAGCCTTTGAGCCAGTACGGCAGTTCTTCCCAGCCATAATCGCCTTTGCCATCTTTGGCAAGCCAGGCGTTGTTTTTCCTGGTGAGCCAGATGCTGATTTGGCCGAGGTGACCCGCCAGCCCGTCGGCCTGCCGGTTCAGCGTTTCCAGCAGCCAGCCATTCGGCTTGATACTGCCAATGGGCAGTTTTACGAAGAAATCCGGTTGCAACGGAGCCGCGTTGCTAACGTAAAACGCATTCTTTGAGGTCGTAGCTGGTCGATCTACAACCGTAGCAGTCGGCGTCGTAGGAGACAGCGGTATAAAGGCAAGTACGCCAAGCAGGGCGGAGACGGATAGAAAGGATTTCAGGAGCATGGTGGGAAAACAGCTTACTTAAACAACGGGGCATGAATCTGCCTCAGCGTCTCGACGGGAATTTTTATTACCTCGCGATCATACGTCAGCAGGCCGTTCACCTCACCTTCTACGTCGGTTGTCTGTGTATAAACAGCAGCAGACAGGGCACGATTCTGGTAGTAGTCAATGATTTTGGCGTACTTCTTTTTGTAAGCGTCCAGCACCGCATCGGCAGATTGATACGTCTGGTAGCCCCAGTTGCGCATTTCCGGGTTCCAGAGATGTCCCTGCACGGGCCAGCCGATACCGCCAAACTCGCCAATGACTACTACACGGTCGGCTTTGGCATCGGGGGCGCGGGGTTCGGGTTCGTAGGTGTGGATGTCGTAAAAGTCACCGGCGTTGCGGTCGTTCCAGCCGCTAATGGCGTTGACCACGCGGCTGGGGTCGAGGTCCTGCACCCACCGGGCCAGACGCGGGTTTTCGTACTGCCCCCAGCCTTCGTTCTGCACCACCCACGCCACGATGCTCGGGTAGCTGTGCAACTGATCGATCATCCGGCGCATTTCCAGTTCGTACTGTTCCTTGGCCACCGACCGCCGAATGGGCTGGTACTGATCGCCCGGCGATTCGTTCTGACCTTCCAGAAAGCCCGACGGCATATCTTGCCAGACCATAATCCCCATCTTGTCGCAGAGGTAATAATACCGGGCGGGTTCTATCTTGATGTGTTTGCGGAGCATATTAAACCCCGATTTTTTCAGGAAGTCGATCTCGAACGCCATCGCTTCGTCGGAGGGTGGGGTGAGCAGGCTACCCGGCCACCAGCCCTGATCGAGCGGACCATTCTGGAACACGAACTTGTCGTTCAGCAACAGCACCGGCTGGTTGGCCACCGGCCCTTTGCCCCCTGATGGTCGGCCCCGACTTATTTTGCGCATGGCGAAGTAGCCTGTTACTACGTCTATTGAGCTGCCCATAACCGTGGCTTTGGCGTAGCCTTCCCGCTCGGCGTCGTTCCGGCGGGGGCGTTTGTTGTTGGCCATACCCTCAAATGGGTCATTGACCGTTATCAGCTCGGCTTTCAAATCATACAGAGACGGACTATCGGGCGTCCAGAGTTTGGCGTTTGGTACTGATAAATACCCCGCCCGGTCGGCCCGCACAATGGTAGTAGCCACGGTTTTGCCGCCGTCTATGGCCGTCAGCCGAATGGCTACGGTCGAACTGGCTGGTTTATTCAACAGCGTCTCGACCCGCACCCGACCCGAATCGACTTCGGGCGTCAGCCGGATTTCGTCGATGTAGTGTTCTTTCGGAACCGGCTCCATCCAGACCGTTTGCCAGATGCCCGACACCGGCGTGTACCAGATGCTGTTGGGGTTCAAAAGCTGCTTACCGCGTGGCTGCTCGCCTTGGGACGTTGGATCCAGCACGCCCAGCACTATTTGGTTTTGCCCCGCCTTGAGGTAGGTCGTTACGTCGAAACTAAACGCATTGGAACCGCCCTTGTGCGACCCTACCAGTCCGCCGTTTACCCATAAGCTACACTCATAATCAACCGCGCCAAAGTGCATCAGTACCCGCTGGTCGGCCCAGTCGGACGGGACGGTTACGCTGCGCCGGTACCACAGCCGCTGCTCCGGCGAGAGCGGTTTATTGACGCCGGATACGGTCGATTCAACCGCGAAAGGTACCAGGATTTTCCCGTCGTATTTTGTGGGAGCCTCAGCCGTTTTGAGCGTGATGGCGTAGTCCCACATTCCGTTCAGATTCTGCCATTTCGGGCGCGTCATCTGCGGGCGGGGGTACTCCCGCCATGCGTTTTGGGCGGTAAGTTGTTTTTCCCAGCGGCTCATAATTGGCGCCTTGCGCACCGGGTCGGGCTTTGCCATCTGTGCCATGACGGATGAGCAACGTGTGGTTGTGAGCGTGCCGGTAAGCAGTAAACTCAGGGAAATTCTGGTAATCGTTTGACGAATCATTGAGTTGCGTTAAATGGATTAGCGTTAAAGCTAGGAAGCTCTTTTGAGATTGAAGCCCGCTTTCTGCCCGGAGCGGTTGCTTTGGACAACTTACAAAACGACAGGCTCGACAAGCTTTACTGATAAAGCAATTTTTTTATGAATCACAGCTCCAGACAAATGTTACAACATACCTTAGTTAAGTGAATAAGAAGACATGATTACTCATTCATACCCGATTAATAATTTATGGTACGCAGATTTAGGTTTGAAATGCAATTTGTTGTTTTTCAGCGTATTGGAAAGGGATAGGAAGCCTAATGCTTTTCGGGCGGTCCCGCGTCCGGGTCGGTGATTGAGGTCAGTTTCTATCGAAGATACGAACTCCTCACCAGCAGCCCAATCCGTTGCGCCTTGGGGATGTACTGACGAATCAGACCGTTGGTGTTCTCCTTGAGACAGCACGAGCCGCCCCGCCCGCTCCCAGGAATGGTACGGATGAGCAAAGAAAACGGCCATCCCAATCTGAGCCGTTATCTGCTCATGAGAAGCAAATTCAAGCCCATTATCGAGGGTTAGCGACTTGACCGGCAGGGGACATTGGCTTAATCGGACGATAGCCGTTTTAGCCAGTGGTTCGGCCTTTCTGGTGGGTAATTTAGCAATTGTAGTGAACTTAGTCACTCGCTCTACTATCGTCAGCAAGACACCATCCTGATCGAAACCGATGATGGTGTCCCCCTCCCAGTGGCCTACTTCTGTATTGGTCTCGACAATGGCCGGGCGGACGTCAATGCTCACTCGGTTCGGGATTTTGCTCCGCCTGGCGGGCTGGCCCCGCTTCTTGTAATGCTTTCTATGACGGATACGCAGATACTTAGTAAGTTTCTGACTGCCAGTCGGTTGTGAGTAGATCATTTGATAGATTGTCTCGTGACTGATGCTGGCCTGGCCACCCTGTTCGGCTTCGCGTCTGCCGCTGATTTGCTCCGGTGACCAACGCTGACGCAAATCGGTTTTGACCCGTTCCAACAGTGGGCCTTTGAGCTTGTAGGGTGTTCGCTTGGTTCGTTGGTGAGCCTGTTGCTGGGCGTACTCGGCCTGCTGGGGTTGATTTGGCGGTGTCAGGCGGTTGTGGGCCAGTTCCCGGCTGATGGTAGCGGGCGAAACGCCCACTTGCGTAGCGATGTTTTACTGGGTGGAGTGGCATTGGTTTGGCGAAGGGCCTGTATTTGGTACCTTTGAAGCATAGTCAGTTGGGTCTGGTGGGCTATAGCGGAGTTGGATTTAGACACCCAAAACTACGCATTGGCTTCCTGTCCGGCTGACTTCTTTTTTGATTCGCTGTTGGGATGTAATTGGGTAAACACCCCGACAGCGAACCAAAAAAGAAGATTAAGTGAATTGCATTTCAAACTTGAATTCAAGAAGATTACGCTTGGATGGGTAGAGGGTATTGCTTCCAAAAGCAGCGAAACTCCTAACAATAAGCTGATTGTGAACAACATACAGGAGTTTATTGTGCTGCGATAATCAATAATTTTAGTCCTGTTTCTATGTCAGATTTTACGCGCGCCGATTTTGGACCGGATTTCGTGTGGGGAGCGGCAACGGCAGCCTACCAGGTCGAAGGGGCGTATAATCAGGGTGGGCGCGGACCCAGCATCTGGGATACCTTTACCCACCGACCCAAGAGGTTTGGCCCACCCCGCCCCACCGGTGACGTGGCCTGTGATTTTTATCACCACTACGAAGCCGATTTGCACCGGTTGAAAAGCATGGGCTTTACCGCCTTTCGGTTTTCTATTTCCTGGTCGCGGATCATGCCTCAGGGTACAGGGCGGGTTAATGAGCCGGGGCTGGCGTTCTACGACCGGCTGATCGACACCTGTCTCAGGCTCGGCCTTGAACCCTGGATAACGCTTTACCACTGGGATTTACCCCAGGCCCTGGAGGACAAGGGCGGGTGGACAAACCGGCTGATTATTCGCTGGTTTGCCGATTACGTGGATTGCTGCACCAAAGCCTTCGGTCATAAAGTGAAACGCTGGATGGTGTTGAATGAACCGACGGTGTTCACGGTGGCTGGTTATTTTGCGGGCGTCCACGCCCCCGGTCGGCGGGGTATCAACAACTTTATGCTGGCCGCTCACCATGCCATTGTCTGTCAGGGCGAAGGAGGCCGCATTATCCGGCGCAACGTACCCGACGCGAAAATCGGCACCACGTTCTTCTGCGCGCCGGTAGAGGCCCGAACGTCCTCGTTGCACGATCAGCGGGCGGCTACCCGCATCGACGCGCTCGGCAATCGGCTGTTCATCGAACCGGCCTTGGGGCTGGGCTATCCGGTGCAGGACGCCCCCTTGCTGGAACACCTCGTCAAGCAGTGCGTTCAACCTGGCGATCTGGACCGGACCACGTTTGATTTCGACTTTATTGGTCTCCAGAACTACTTTCGGATGGTCGTGCGCCATAGCTGGTTTACGCCCTACGTGTGGGCGCGGCAAATCAAGCCCAGGGACGGGGATAACACTCAACGGACCCAAATGGACTGGGAAGTTTACCCAGAGGGGATGTACCGAATCATCAAGCAGTTCAGCCAGTACAAAAACGTAAAGGAGATCATCATCACTGAGAACGGTGCGGCCTTCCCCGATGTCGTTCAGGACGGAGTGGTCGATGACGGGCAGCGGGTTGATTTTTATCAGCGATACCTGCGGGAAGTCTTACGGGCCAAAAAGGAAGGCATTACCATCGGGGGGTATTTTGCCTGGTCGCTGCTGGACAACTTCGAGTGGGGCGAAGGCTACCGGCCCCGCTTTGGACTGGTTCACGTCGACTATAAAACGCAGCAACGGATTATCAAACAATCGGGCTACTGGTTCCAGCAGCTACTCACCCGTTAACTCACTGTTATTCAATACGATTCAAGCATAGTAATACCCTGATGACCCCGTAAAATTCAGGTAACAACTGAGGTCTATCTTGCGTTCTTGCAAGTCAGACCTCAGTTTCGGACCATTATTCTCTCCGACATCCATCTCGGCACGAGCGGATCGAAGGCCAGAGAAGCCACCGACTTCTTAAAAACATATTTCTGCCAGAAGCTGATTCTCAACGGCGACATCGTCGATGGCTGGCAGTTGAGAAAGTACAGTACCTGGAAAAGGAAACACACTGCTTTTTTCAAAGCGGTACCCAAGCAGATTGTCCACTACAACACCAAAGTCATTTATCTGCGGGGCAACCACGACGATTTTCTCGACGAGATCATGCCGCTACGGCTGGGTGAGCATCAACGACAACCTTGAGTAGCCGCGAGTTACCAATCACCCCTGCCCGGCAGAGATATACTTTTTATCATTAATCGCTTAGTTGACCTTATGGGACTTATTATGAAACGAACACCGACCAATGTTATTCGCCTTTGGTTCAGCGAGAACACCCCACTTCGGCAGTATCGAATAAAGATTAAAGATGAACCTGCCGTTGTGGATTGCCTGTGAACGGGTTAGTCGTTACTTCGTGCCGCCTTCCAAGGCAACCAGGCTGATTGATTACACGAGATCAGACAAGATGGCCTTCTCTGACGCAGTTCTGAAGACTGTGTGTGAGTCAACGGGTAGCTTCTCCTGAAACATCTCTGGAAGGAGTGACTCTGTAAACTCCGGGGGCTTACCCAAACCACTCAGTTACGAAGCCGGATACAGGCGTAAGCCGATAATGCCGACACCAATCAACGTTATAAAAATCAGTTCGGTCAACGACCAGTTATTTTTAAATACCAGCACATCCACGACCTTAACCAGGACTAAAACCATAGCCGTCCAGCCCGCAAAGGCAGTAGGGGTAGGCATTTGCTTGAGGGCCAGAGAAAAGAAATACATGTTCACCAAACCGAACACGATGTTGCCCAGAAAGGGCAGCAGGACAGGCAAACCAGCATCAGCCGTATAGAACGTGTTCCAGCGCAACGTTTTTAAGGCATCGAACGCCATGTAGTTGAGACAATACGTCCAGCCCGTCTGAAAGCAGGCTGCGATAAAGAGGAAAAGCCAGGCTTGCATGATTAATCATCGTTTTTAGGAAGCAGATGCACTGGTGAGCAATTGGGGAACGTCGGCTCCAGCTCGCTCAACCACGCCGAATGTACTGGCTTCCGGTTCCTTAATCGACGGGTGGACTTTATATTTTACTGTAGCTTAATGTGGCGGGTACTTATTTCATATTCAGGAAATATGGGGCACCAGAGCTTTATGCTCTCCACGAAGCGTCTATTCTCCGCCATGTGAATCCAATCACTACCCTCTTTTTTAACGACCGGCTTCATCCTGATCGGTGGGTTGTTGGTAGCAGCCTGCGAGGAACACCGCATTCCGGCACTCACCTTCCCGGCCTTTGCCGAGGCCTCCAACCCGGCATAATCAGGGTAGCAGTAAAAAGGCCTTCACGGATGCTGTCGACTCGTTGGTTTATGAGCCTGAGCCAACCATGATTATCTGTCCGGACGCGTTTCGTCTCCATGAAACTGACTATTACGCGGTCGCCCAACACATGTTGATGCACTGTGGCGATACACAGGGCAGACCCTAAACCTGACCGTGCGCGACCTACCGGCGGGCGTTTACGTAGTGGCCGCGCAAACCACCGACCAGCGTTTTACCAGCCGGCTGCTGGTGAGTCATTGACACCTTATTTATCCATTACCTTTTTGATAGCGGCTGTTTCGGCGGGGTCGTAGGGGGTGCGGTCCTGCTTGTATACTTCGTGGAACCAGATAGCCGGTTCGCGCCCGTTTACGTAAGGCTTCTTCCAGCTATCCCAGGGCAGGAACGTCTGGGTTTTACCAGCCACGAATCCCCAATTTATCATGCCCACTTTGGCTTTTTTAGCGATGGGCAGATGCGTCTGAAACTTACTATCAACGCCCCGTGCCATGTATTCGGTACAGATTACGGGTCGGCCCATTTTCTGCAGCACCGGAATAATTTTTTCCAGCGCGGCAGCATCGGCATACTGATGAAACGTAATGATGTCGGACTGCTCAAACTGCACCCGCTCCATTGGCGTCCATTTGGCGGGGTTGCTCCAGTCGTGGCTACCCCCAATAATCCAGACGCCGGAGGTTATGGGCTGCGTAGCCCCGGCCTCGCGGCACCACTGAAATACGTCGGGCAGAAGCCGGGTTACAATGGCTACTTTTCGGTCGTCGGGCAATTCGGTTTTGAGGTGGTCTTTACCGTAGCTGCTGGCGTTGGTATTATCCGGCTCATTCCAGGTGTCCCAGGCCAGAATGCGCCGGTCATTTTTAAACGCGCCCACCACGCCTTTCACGTAGGCTTTTAGGCGCGGATACTGCGATACGTCGGTCAGGGCGTCGGCACCGGGGCTTTGGAGCCAGCCGGAGTTATGAATGCCCGGCTGCGGATCGCGCTGCTTGCCGAGTTTAGGGTGCGAATCCCAGCATGAATCGAACAGCACCAGCATGGGCCGGATTTTGTGTTTAGCACAGATGTCCAGAAACTGATCGAGTCGTTTGGTGAACCCCGCCGGCGAAGCATTGCCCAAATCCTGCCAGAGTAAATCGTGCAGAAACACGCGCATGGTATTCATACCCAGACCCTCAGCCAGGGCAAGTTCAGCGTCAATGGTCTTCGGGTCGAAGGTATCGGCCTGCCACATTTCGAGTTCGTTGATGGCGGTGGCCGGGGCGTAGTTGGCACCAACCAGAAACGGCTCTTTGGCGTACCAGGCATTAGCCTGGGCGGTCGTCCAGCGGGCGGTCTGGCCAAAGGAGAGGGTTGCCAAGAAAAGAAAGGCGAGGGTTAGCTTTTTCATTGGTTTGTTTTTAACACGGAGGAGCGGGGGTTTTACAGAGAAAACGGAGAAACAGTCAACAAGAAAAACCCCAACGACGGAACGCTCTGTTTTCTCCGTGAAACCTCCGTTCCTCCGTGTTAAAATCTCTTCAACTCACTTCACCGTCGAGAATTTATACTCGGTAGTTTGCTTGTACGTCTCGCCAGGGCGCAGGATAGTATTGGGGTAGGTAGGATGGTTGGGCGAGTCGGGGTAGTGCTGCGTTTCCAGCGCGAAGGCTTCACGATAGCCGATGGGTTTACCGGTGCGGCCCGCGTCAACGCCTTTGAAGAAGTTACCCCCGTAGAACTGCACGGCGGGTTCGGTGGTGAATACATCCATTTTGATGCCTGTCTCATCGCCAATAACCTCTATAGCTTTGGTCATTCCCTCTACAGTCGACCCTACGGACCGGCGTTGTTTGTTGAGTACGAAGTTGTGATCGTACCCCCCGGCGAAACCCAGTTGCTCGTTTTTCTCGTTGATGCGGGCACCAATGGTCGTGGGTTTACGGAAATCGAACGGCGTACCCGTCACCAGAATCGGTTCGCCCTGTGGAATCAGCCCTTTGTCAACGGCGGAGAATTTATCGGCGTCGATCATCATCAGGTGATTGTTCACGGTACCCTGCCCATTGAGGTTAAAAAATCCGTGACTCGTGGGGTTGTAGGGCGTGGCCTTGTCGGTAGTGGCCGTATAGTCAAGTTTCAGGCCGTTATCGTCGGTGAGCGTAAACGTTACGCTGGTCGTTACAGTACCGGGAAAGCCGCCTTCGCCATCGGGCGATGCGTATTGCAGGGTCAGGTGTTTATCATCGGCTTCTTTTACGTCCCAGACGTGGCTATGGAAGCCGGTGGGGCCGCTGTGGAGGTTGTTGCCATTATTGTTGAGTTCGGTCTGGTAGGTTTTGCCATCCAGCGTGAATTTACCCTTCGCAATACGGTTGCCAAACCGGCCCACCACCGGCCCCATAAAGGCACCACCGGGCTGCTGGTACTTTTTCAGGTCGTCGAAACCCGGTGCCACATCGACTATCTTACCGTTTTTGTCCGGCACCATAATGCTCACGATACGGGCACCGTAGTTGGACAGAGCCACCTGCATATACTTGTTTTTGAGCGTGTAGAGTTTTGCTTCTTTGCCGGCTACCTTGTCTTCAAAGGCTTTGGATTCGGGCATTTTATAGACGGTAGCATCTACATGGGTAGCCGTATCGGCATCGGGTTGTATGGCTCCGGTCGAGTCAGTCATAACAGTTGTATCTTGAGCAGTTTTAGTATTGGACTGGCAGTTAGTCAGCGTAAGCAGAAAGACTGCAACAACGGACAAAATGATTTTTTGCATGGCAGACAAGGCGAGTTAGTGTAGTAGGGAAACGGTTTCTGGTTCAGTTTCTACCGATTAGCTTACCCTTGCGGCACAGGTATCGGTGTTTTGGGCAGGGGCCTGCCGAAGTTAGGCGAGCCGTTGGCGTTCCAGATAAAGGGCTGAATGTGGGGGGCGCGTCGGTTTCCGCACCCATCCTTCTCCGATGGGTTAGCGTGGTAGATCATCCAGTCCTGCCCGGCTTTGTCGCGAAAAAAACCACCGTGGCCGGGTGCCCAGACGTTGTTTTCAGGAGCCTGGGCAAAGGCCGGCCCAGCGCTCTTTGCCCAGTTTTTCGGGTCCAGCAAATCACCTTTGCCGCTATACGTCAGCAAACCCATCAAGTAATCGAGCCAGCAGGCATTGGCCGAATAGACGATAAAAAGCCTCCCGTCGTGTTGCAGGAATTGCGGCCCTTCGTTCACGTAAACATTGGGTGGCTCACCGTTTCTCTGCCACGCCTGCGGTACGTCGCCGTGGCGTTCCCAGGGCTGGTCGGGCTGCGAGATTTTGACGCGGTCGCCGTCCAGGGTCCAGGGATTTTTGAGTTTAGCAAGGTAAATATCCTGTCGACCGTTAGTCCGTCCCTCCCAGCCCGACCAGGATGCGTACAATTGTCCGTCTATATCAGCCACCGACATATCGATAGCCCAGTGATCGCCCGGGTCGCCAACGTTACCTTTCATCGTCCACTCTCCCTCAAACGGATCAGCGTCAGTATTTTCGACGACCCACACGCGGTGACTCAGGTTGTTGCGCTCATCAGCGGAGAAATAAATGTACCAGTTATCGTTAAACCGATGGATTTCGGGTGCCCAGAGTTCTTTGGAATACGGCTGACCGGTGGGGGGCACGTACACCACTTTGCTCTCGGCGGTGGCTAAGTCGGCCATGTTGCGGGTGCGCCAGAGGGTCAGGTTCTGCCCCGTGGTATTCATGTAATAATACCAGTCGCCCGCCCGCAACACCCACGGGTCTGGCCCCGACGATTTAATCGGATTTGTGAACGTACGCGGCTGTGCCAGCTCATGCTGTGCCAGCGCAGGTCTAAACAGCATACTACCCACAAAAATGAGCAGTATGAACAGCAAACGGGGCCAGCGGTACATCAACAATAAGCGAGTGGTCATTTATCAAATTCATTTTATCAGATAAAGACTAAACCCTACCAATTTACCCCGTCGGTCTTCAATCCACGATCTGCTGCAACACCTTATCGATGGAATAAACAACACCGTTGGTAGTTCGTATGTCGCGCTGCACCACAATAGCCACATTACCGCGCCCGTCTTCTACCGTAATATCATCTCCCTGTTTATGAATCCTTAGTACCTGTCCTGTCAGATTGATAAGAGACTGGGCATCGCTGAGCTGGTCGGAGGTATAATTTCCATTCACGATCAGGTACGTCAGCAGTTTTATCAGTTTTGGTTTGCCGGACGGCAGCAGCAGCTCTTCCAGATCGCGTTCGGGCAGTACCGAAAAAGCCGCATCGGTAGGTGCAAACACGGTATATGGCCCCGGCTTTACAGCCTGTTTGTCTAAGCCCGATGCTTTGAGCAGTTTCAGCAGCGTGGTGTGATCGGGCGAACTGGCCAAGCTCAGGGCAAGGTTTTTGCCAGTTTTTACGCCAGGGGGTTTGAGCATAGCGGCTTCGGACGTAATTTGCGCCAGCACGGGAATGGTGGCAAGCAGCATACCACTCATGCAGGCTGTTAACAGAATTTTCAGTGGTTTCATATCGATCTGTTTGTTTAGTAGGGTACCTCATCAGAACAGCATTTTCCGTGACTTGTTACACCTACGGTTGGTCAGGAGTAGGTTTACTAAACTCATCCGTGGATTTGGGCCAGATACAAAGTCTACATATAATCGGTAGAGTAGGCAGTGATGCGAGACCAAAAAAGTTTTTGAACTATTTAAACATTTTTTGAAACTTTATATATAGATGAACACTTTCCCATCTTGAGACAAAACGTCTCAGTATTCATTTCAAGTCAAACTTATAATTCCTCAAAAACGCATGGAAACATTGCAACTACCATCCTTACTGCTCGTTGGCGAGCTGCGTGCCGGCGACGTAGTCGGTTTCACCTTCTTTACTGGCTACATGGCCATGTTTGCAGCTTCCGTATTCTTCTTCCTCGAAAGGTCGCAGGTAGAAGGACACTGGAAAACGTCGTTGACCATTTCAGGGTTAATCACCATGATTGCGTCGGTCCACTACTACTACATGCGTGAT